>CAMAMB010000056.1 GCA_945836755.1 uncultured Bacteroidales bacterium | reverse complement strand
CGCGAAGCCTTCATACCTTTACGCGAAGCCTTCATACCTTTACGCGAAGCCTTCACACCTTTACGCGAGACCTCCATACCTTCCCACAAAGCCTTCATACCTGCCCACGAAGCCTCCATACCTTCCCACAAAGCTTTCATACCTTCCCACAAAGCTTTCATACCTTCCCACAAAGCCTCCACACCTTTAAAATTTTCACACCCCTGACACCACACCGCCCCGCAGCCACTCGGGCCACAGGGCGGTGCTCTTCCCTCCCCCGGGGAACGGGACACAAAAAACACGGACGGCGTGAGGCCGTCCGTGGCGTGGGGGGGGGAACTCTCCGGCTGCTGTGCGCTGAGAGCCGTGAGCCGAAAGCCGGACTCGAACCGGCGACCTATTCATTACGAATGAATTGCTCTACCAACTGAGCTATTTCGGCAGGCGCTGAGGCCGTATACCCGGGACACCCCAAGGCATGGCGCTCATAGCAGGCGCAAAGGTAAAAACATTTTTTCTAATGTGACCAATTTTTACCCGCTTTTCTGTAAACCCGGCCCACGGCCGGCCCACAACCCCGACGCATAGCCCCCTTTCCGGGCCTGCTGTCCAAAATTTCTTCAAATCTTTTAGCTATTTCTGCCCTAACTCATAAAAATCCCTTATATTTGCCCCGCAAACTATTTATTCTTTCAACCATGGCGGGCAAGCACTCACCCTGCTTGACATGCCTTTCTAAAAACATTTATCCTATGAAGTATCTATCTAAATTATTTACGCTACTCTTCATCCTCTTCGCAGGATTTGCCGTAGCAGCTTGTGGTGACGACGACGAAGAAACCGGCGGCAATGGCGGCGGCGGCAATGGCGGCGGCAGTACCTTCAACTTTGCCGATCCCTATCTTGGCTTCGGCGCTGACGTAGCCACTGTGAAGGCAAAGGTCACCGGCAAAGAGCTCCTTGTTGAAAAGAGCTCCTACCTTGTATATGAAGGCAAGTCGCCCGTCGAAATAGAAGCCTACTTCTTCGAGCTTGGTAAGTACTCATTCAGCCAGCTCTATTTCGAAGCCGATGGAGCTACCCTCGACGATGTGAAAGGCGTGATTGGCAGCCGTTATGGTTATCTGGACACCACAGAAGAAGGTGACTATCTCTATTTGAATGAAGACGAGACTATTGGCGTGATCGTTTGGGAAGAGACCGACGATGAGACCCAAGAGACCTTTGTCTGCGTGCAGTATCAGTACCTCGGTGAGTTCGAGGGTGGCGACAGCGACCTTACTTTCAATGAGCCCTACACGAAGTGGAATGCCTCCGTCGAAGACGTTATTGCCGATAAGGGTGAGCCTATGGCCGACCAGGCCGGTCAGAATGGCCTCTACATGATGGCCTACCTTGGCGAAAGCCCTGTTGAAATGGAAGTATATGTCTTCTTCAATGAGATGCTCCACCTTGCAGAAATAGACTTCGTAGAAGGCGTGTCCCTCGAAAACGTATGCAATTGGTACAACAATCACTATAACTACCTCAAGTTTGTGGAAGACGAATCAGGTGAAACGGCCGGCACATACGTCTTTGCCGACGATGACTATGTCACCGGCGTTCAGGTGTCTTTCGACAACGAGTACAATCAGGCATTCGCTCAATACGTCGACATTGCCTACGTCACCAGCCAACCTATATCCAAGCTCCCCGCTCAGCGCGGCAAGGTGAGCCTCAAGGGCCAGGTGAGAGCCAACTTCTTCAAGAACCTCCAGACCTTGAAGCCCTCTAAGATCCGTGGCCAAAAGCCCATCGTGAAGCGCCACGTAAGTCTTCGCAAGGCCGGCTTCTAATCCATTGACTCCTTGGTCCGTCAGCCCTTCAGTGGGCGGCGGCCTCCTACAGAAAATCTGCACCTGCCTCCTTCGGGAGACGGGTGCAGACTTCGTATGGGGCGGCGGACGGGCCGTGCCGCTCGGCGGGCTGATGGTGGCGGCGGGCCGAGAGACATCGCCGATGGTCAGGCCGGCGGCGGTGATGGTCGGGCCGGCGGCGGTGTCCGTTGGCTACTTGCCTGAGACTATCCGCTTGATTTCGTTGAGCTTGTTGAGGGCCTCGAGGGGCGTGAGGTTGTTGACGTCGATGGTCAGCAGTTCGTCGCGCACCTGTTCGAGCACGGGGTCGTCTAATTGGAAGAAGCTGAGCTGCATGCCCTCACGTTGGTGGTTGCGTTCGAGTTTCTTGATGTCGCCTCCGGCTCCTGCGCCGGCCTCTTCCAGCTTATGGAGTATCTCTTCGGCGCGTTGCACGATGGTTTGGGGCATGCCCGCCAAGCGTGCCACGTGAATGCCGAAGGAGTGTTCGCTTCCTCCTTCCTGCAACTTGCGCAGGAAGACGACGCGGCCGTTGACCTCCTTGACGCTCACGTTGACGTTGCGTATGCGGTTGAAGAGGCGCTCCATCTCGTTGAGCTCGTGGTAGTGAGTGGCGAAGAGGGTTCGGGCGTGGGCGTCGGGCTGCTCGTGCAGGTGTTCGATGATGGCCCATGCTATGGAGATGCCGTCGTAGGTGGAGGTGCCGCGTCCCAGCTCGTCGAAGAGCACGAGGGAGCGCTCGGTGAGGTTGTTCATGATGTTGGCGGCCTCGTTCATCTCTACCATGAAGGTGCTTTCGCCGGCCGAGATGTTGTCGGTGGCCCCTACTCGTGTGAATATCTTGTCGACGAGGCCCACGCGGGCGCTTTCGGCGGGCACGAAGCTGCCCATCTGTGCCATCAGGGTGATGAGGGCTGTCTGTCGGAGCAGGGCGCTCTTACCGGCCATGTTGGGGCCGGTGACGATGAGTATCTGGGCCTTCTCGGTGTCGAGGCAGACGTTGTTGCTGACGTATTGCTCGCCCGGCGGCATGAGTGTCTCAATGACGGGGTGGCGTCCCTCGCGTATGTCGAGCACGGTGGTCTCGTCGACGATGGGCCTCACGTATTTGCGTTCGCGTGCCACTTCGGCCAGCGCGTGCAGACAGTCTAAGGTGCTGAGTGCATGAGCGTCGGCCTGCAGCTTCTCGATGTCTTGGGCCACGCGGGCTGTGAGGCGGTTGAATATCTGTGTCTCGAGGAGCAGGATTTTCTCTTCAGCGCCGAGTATCTGCTCTTCGTAGTCCTTGAGTTCTTCGGTGATGTAGCGTTCGGCCTGTGCGAGGGTCTGTTTGCGTATCCACGCTGCGGGCACTCGGTCTTTGTAGGTATTGCGCACCTCGATGTAGTAGCCGAAGACGTTGTTGAAGCCTATTTTCAGTGAGGGTATGCCCGTAGCCTCGCTTTCGCGTTGCTGTATGTCGATGAGGTAGTTCTTGCCTGACGAGGAGATGTGGCGCAATTTGTCGAGTTCGGGGTCTACGCCGTCGGCTATGGCTCCGCCTCGTGTGACTTGCAGGGGTGGGTCGGGCTGCAGGGTCTTGTCGATGGTGTCGCGCAGCTCGGTGAGGGCGTCGAGGCGTTGTCCCACCTCGTCGATGGCCGGGCAGCCTGCGTGGCAGCAGGCATACTTGATGAGGGCTGTGCTCTCCAGGGCGGCTCTGAGCTGCTGCAGTTCGCGGGGGTTGACCCTGCCGACGGCCACGCGTGAGACTATGCGTTCCATGTCGCCCACCTTGGGCAGCTCCATCTCGCAGAGTTCGCGGAAGTCGGGGTGTTTGAAGAAGTGCTCCACGCCGTCGAGGCGGGCTTCGATGTCGGTCTTGCGTCGCAGGGGGAAGACCACCCATCTGTGGAGCATGCGTCCGCCCATGGGTGTGAGGCTGCGGTCGATGACGGAGAGCAGCGACGTGCCGTCTTCTACCATGGGTGTCACCAGTTCGAGGTTGCGGGTGGTGAAGCGGTCGAGGCGCACGTAGCGGTCTTGCTCTATGCGCCGCAGGGCAGTGATGTGGGCCAGGCGCGTGTGCTGTGTCATTTCGAGGTAGCAGAGTATGGCGCCTGCTGCCACTATTCCCTCTTTGAGGTGGTCTACGCCGAAGCCTTTCAGGTTCTTCACCTTGAAGTGTTTGGTGAGCCTCTCGTGGGCTGTCTGCGGGGTGAAGGCCCAGTCGTCGGGCTCGAAGAGGTAGTGTTTGTTGCCGAAGAGGCCCTCGAAGCGCGGCTTCATGCCGTGGCGCACGAGCACCTCCTTGGGGTTGTAGCCCACGAGCAGTTTGTCGACGTAGTCGGTGCTGCCCTCCGAGAGCAGAAACTCGCCCGTGCTGATGTCTAAGAAGGCCACGCCGAGGGCGCCTGCGCCGAAGTGGATGGCACAGAGAAAGTTGTTCTCCTTGGCGCGCAGCACATTGTCGGTCAGTGCCACGCCCGGGGTCACCAGTTCGGTGATGCCGCGCTTCACAAGTTTCTTCGTCAGCTTGGGGTCTTCGAGCTGGTCGCAGATGGCCACTCTGTAGCCGGCCCTGATGAGGCGCGGCAGGTAGGTGTCGAGGGCGTGGAAGGGGAAGCCTGCCATCTCCGTGTTGACCTGCTGCTTGCCGTTGTTGCGCCGGGTGAGGGTGATGCCCAGCACTTTGGAGGCGGTCACGGCGTCGTCGGCATAGGTTTCGTAGAAGTCGCCACAGCGGAAGAGCAGCAAGGCGTCAGGGTTTTTGGCCTTGAGGTCGTAGAACTGCTTCATCATGGGCGTAAGGTCGGAGGGGGCAGACACGGTGGAAGGGTTTTGGGAGTGGGTGAAAGACAATAATGAGGCTGTGTCGTAAGATCGGTTTACGGCGCAGCCTCCGCGAAGCATCAATGCCTCCGCTCTTATCACTCGGTGGGCAATGAGGGCATGCCCTTTGGGGCACAAGGCCCACCGGAGGGGCAGTAAGCCCGCGCAGCCACATGTCCGCTGCATGCCCGGCAGCAGAGGCCGGATGCAGAAGGCCGCGGCGTGGGGCGAGGCGGCGCCATGACCCGGGAGAGGGCATAAATCTTACATGTACATGCAGAAATAACGGGATGTGCATGCAGGAAAAACTACATGTACATGTAGAAATAACGGGATGTACATGTAGAAAAAAACGGGGAGCACCGGCGCGTGGGCGTCACGTCGGGAGCTGCTTTTGGGCAAGGGCCGTAGGGCCGGCGCATGGCCATCTCAGGCAAGGGCTACGTCGGGCAGCCATGGCTTCGTGGCTTGTACCCCCGATGGGAATCGAACCCATATCTCAGCTTTAGGAGAGCCGCGTTCTATCCATTGAACTACAAGGGCGGACTACCGGCCGCAGCGGGCAGACTACTGCGCGGTGGCTACGTGGGCTGCCCGGCCGTCAGGGTCGAGGGGCAGGGCGCGCGGGCCGGCCGGCTGCTGCTGTCTATCGGCCTACAAAGATAGGACTTTCTGCTTATCTGAGAAAGGGCTGCGGCCTATTGAAGTGATTTTGTGGGCCGTCGCGCCGCGGGGGCGCCTGTGGGGCCGGGGCCTGGCGGTGAGGCTGTGCGCGCGGCCTACTTCATGCGCTTGGCCACGCGCCACACGGCCGGCATCATGGCGGCGAGGGCGAGGGCGGCGAGGGTGTAGCGGCCTGGCGTCGGGGCAAGGTAGAGGGCAGCGAGGCCGGCGGCGAGACAGAGGCCCAAGAAGAGGCTTCGCAGGGCGGTGTCGAGGTTCATGCGGTAGCCGTAGCGGCGGCGGTAGACGGTGTGGAGCATGAGCAGGTCGCAGAGGTGGGCCAGGGTGAGACCGAGGCCGGCGCCGGCCAGTCCGCCGAGGGTGTAGCCGCCCACGACGAAGGCCACGAAGGCCACGTTGTAAGTGAGTTCCATCGTCATGTAGAGCTTGCTGTCGCCGCGTGCCAGCGGGAGGTAGGCCATGGGGGTGTAGACGGCCTTGCAATAGACGGCTCCGAGGGCTGCTGTCACCATTGGCTCCACCGCTATGAAGTCGGGCGTATAGAGCAGGCGGATGACCACGGGCAGCAGCGCTGCGAAGACCAGCAGCAGGGGGGCTACGAGCACGGCCATGAGCGTGATCTGGCGGTTGATGGTCACGTAGGCGGCGTCGCGTGAGTGGACCACGGCGGTGAGCCGCGGAAAGAAGTCGCTGTCCATGGCGCTGAAGAGGATGCGCGTGTAGCTCATGGTGAGGGTGAAGCCGGCGGCGTAGAGCCCGACGGTGGCAAAGCCGTCGCCCCGGCGCATGAGGAGGGAGCGCACAAGGAGCTCGCAGAGGCTCGTGACCGTGCCGGCCACCACGTAGGCGGCGCCGAGACGCAGCATGGGCATGCCCTCACGCAGCCGGCGCCATGCCATGCGCCCTGTGCGGTAGGGAAAGAGGCGGTGCGTAAACCAGAACGCCGACGCCCAGCCCGTGAAGAGGAAGAGGAGGGTAGCCCAGACTATGGAACGCTGCCCCCAGAGGCCGTAGAGCAGGGCGGTGATGGCGAGGGTGAAGGCGGCGCTCACGATGGTCGACAGCGCGAGCTGACGCAGGCGCTTGAAGGCCCTGAGTAAGGCTATCTCACAGAATGTCAGCACGCTGAAGCCCACGGCGGGAGAGAGTAGGGCGAAGGCCGGGGCCTCGGCACTGCTGCCGGTGAGCAGCAGGCTCAGGGGCAGACAGAGCGCCAGGGTGAGCAGCGAACCGGCAAGGGCCAGCACGAGCCCCCAGCTGCGCACCAGGGCCACGTGGCGCTCCAGGCGGGCAGCGCAGACCCCCTGCTCGTGGAGGGCGGTGAGCCGGCGCACGGCGGTGAGGCCTATGCCGAAGTGGGAGAAGCCGCTCATGGTCTCGACGAGGCGGGCGTAGATGTCGGCCAAGCCCATGCCGGCCACGCCGATGAAGAGGGCTGCCAGCTTGTTGCGTCCCACCGCCAGCAGCACGTTGACAAACTGTGCGCTGCCCAGGAGGCTGAGGTTTCTGAATATTTGGCGGTAGGAGGTCATGCGTCGGTGGTTGTGGTGGGGCCTATGGGCAGGGTGTAGACATTGGTCTCGCGGCGCCGGAAGCCCATGCGGCGGTAGAGGCGGTTGGCTGCTTCACGCTGTGGGCGCGAGGTGAGGTTGAGGCTTTTGGCACCGGCGCTTTGGGCTTCGGCTCTGAGACATTGGAGGAGCCGGGCGGCGTATCCCCGCTTACGGGCGGCGCTGTCGGTCACCACGTCTTCGACCCAGGCCTTAGTGCCTGTGGGCGAGGTGGCGAGGCAGAGGGTGGCCATGGCGGCGGGCTGTCCCGTCTCGTCGAGGGCCAGGTAGAGGCGTGTGGCGGTTCGGGCCACGAGGCTGCCGAGGGCGTTGGGCTCGAGCAGGGCGGCCCTTTCGCTGAGTTGCGGCAGCAGGGCGTTGACGGCCTTGGTGGCGTCGGCTGTGCTCATCGTGGCGTCGGCTGAAGGGGGCGTGGGGCTGTCGGCGTCGGGCGGCGTCACGTCGCGGAGATAGAGGCGGGCGTCGTCGTCGGTGGGCAGCAGCCTGACGATGGTGGCGCGGTTGAGGCGTTGCAGCAGGCGGCTTATGGTAAGCCCGGTGGTGGGGTGGAGGGCGTCGGGCGCTATTTCGGCCAAGGGCTCGAGCACAAAGCGGCGCTGCGTCATGCGGGGATGGGGCAGGCAGAGGCTGTCGGTGTCCACCACCGTCGGTCCGTAGAGCAGGATGTCGATGTCGATGGGGCGGTCGGTGTAGTGTGTGCCGCAGCTCTTGGTGGTGCGTCCGAGCTGCGTCTCTATGCGCCGGGTGAGGCTGAGCAGGCTGTGGGGGTCGATGTCGGTGTCGAAGGCCACGGCGGCGTTGAGGAAGCGGTGTGGCGAGCTGAAGCCCACGGGGGCGGTGTCGTAGAAGGCGCTGAGGGCCACGGCGGTGCCCAGGTGTGTCTCGAGCAGGGCTACGGCGCGGCGCAGGGTGTCGGCGCGTGGTCCGGTGTTGGCTCCGAGGGCGAGGTAGGTCATCATCTGGCGGTCGGTGTAAGGCGGTCGGCGCGGTGGGGGAGCGGCCGGCTTGTCGGTAAAGGGTGAGCCCCCGCTTCCCCGGTGCAGGGAGGTGGGGGCTCAGAGTTTGCAGGGTGTGGCCTGCCGCATGTGGGGGCAGGGTGTGGGTGTGGCGTGGAGGGCGCGGCGTTGGCGCTTTAGTCTACGATGAGCATGCAGTCGCCGTAGGGGCCGAAGCGATATTCTTCCTTGAGCGCCTCCTCGTAGGCATGCATGGTAGCGTCGTAGCCGCCGAAGGCAGCGGTGAGCATGAGCAGGGTGGAGTACGGCAGATGGAAGTTGGTGAGCATGGAGTTGGCCACCATGAAGTCGTAAGGCGGGAAGATGAACTTGTTGGTCCATCCCTCGTACTCCTTGATGCGGTGGTCGGCGCTGCATGCCGTTTCGAGGGCTCGCTGCACGGTGGTGCCTACTGCCAGCACGTTGCTGCCGCGGTCCTTGGCCTGGTTGACGATGTCGCAGCACTCCTTGTTGACGAACATCTGCTCGGAGTCCATCTTGTGCTTCGTAAGGTCTTCGACGTCGGTGTTGCGGAAAGCTCCGAGGCCGCAGTGGAGGGTGACGTAGGCGCTGTGGATGTCTTTGATCTCCATGCGCTTGAGCATTTCGCGTGAGAAGTGTAGGCCGGCGGCGGGTGCGGTGACGGCCCCTTCTTCCTTGGCGAAGAGACACTGGAAGCGTTCGATGTCTTCGGGCTCGGTGGGGCGGTTGATGAAGCGTGGTACGGGTGCTTCGCCCAAGGCGTAGAGGGAGCGCTTGAACTCTTCGTGTTCGCCGTCGTAGAGGAAGCGGAGTGTGCGTCCGCGGCTGGTGGTGTTGTCGATTACTTCGGCCACGATGCTGTTGTCTTCGCCGAAGTAGAGCTTATTGCCTATGCGTATCTTGCGTGCGGGGTCGACGAGCACGTCCCATAGGCGGAGCTCCTCGTTGAGTTCGCGCAGCAGGAAGACCTCTATGCGGGCGCCGGTCTTTTCCTTGTTGCCGTAAAGGCGTGCGGGGAAGACCTTGGTGTTGTTGAACACAAAGACGTCGTGGGGGCTGAAGAAGCTCAGTATGTCCTTGAACATGAGGTGTTCGATGTCGCCGCTTTTGCGGTGGAGCACCATCATGCGGCTCTCGTCGCGGTGGGGAGCGGGGTAGAGGGCGATGCGCTCTTCGGGGAGCTTGTACTTAAATTGTGAGAGTTTCACTGTATGGACGTGTTAGGTTGGTCTGTGGGGTGGGTGTGTATGTGGGTCTGTGGCGGCGGGTGTGGCTCGTGGCTTCCTGCCTTTGGCCCGTGGTGCTTAGCCTTTGGCCCGTGGCGCTTAGCCTTTGGGGCGGATGGTGGGTGCGGCGGCGGTGGCGGTGGGGTCGCTGTCGAGGCCGAGGCAGTCGGCGAAGGTGTCGGGCCGGAAGCAGGCGGCGAGGTCGAGGTGGCCCACGCGGGTGCGTCGCAGGGCGCTGAGGTGGGCGCCGCTATGGAGGGCTTGGCCTATGTCGCGTGCCAGGGCTCGTATGTAGGTGCCTTTGGAGCAGACCACGTGGATGTCGATTTCCTGTTGTGCGAGGCGGCAGTCGGTGAGACTGATGTCGTCGATGCGCAGCAGCTTGGGTTCGAGCTTCACCTCTTCGGCCTGTCCCTTACGTGCCAGGTGGTAGGCGCGTTTACCGTCCACCTTGCAGGCGGAGTAGACGGGGGGCACTTGCATGATGTCGCCCCTGAAGCCGGCCAGGGTCTCTGTGATGAGGTCGGGGGTGATGTGGTCGGTGGGGAAGGTGGCGTCCACTTCGTGCTCCAGGTCGAAGCTGGGTGTGGTGGCTCCGAGGCGCAAGGTGGCGTCGTACACTTTGACGCCGGCCTGCAGGCGCTCTATCTCCTTAGTGGCGCGGCCGGTACACATGACGACGACGCCGGTGGCGAGTGGGTCGAGGGTGCCGGCGTGTCCTATCTTGACTTTACGTCCGCCGAGGGCGATGGTGAGCAGCCGCCTGACGCGGGCCACGAGCTGGAAGGAGGTCTGGCCGTAAGGCTTGTCGAAGGCCATGATCAGCGGGGGCACGGGGGCTTGGGGGTCTGCCTTGGCGCCGGCCAGCAGCAGGCGCAGGCCGGCCACGTCGTTGGCGGAGGGGGTGACGGTCAGTGGGGCGACGGCGGCGGTGTCGAAGAGGGCTTCCATCAGTCTACCATCTTGAGGTCTACGCCTAAGAGGCCGAGCAGGAGGATGGCGCCGCCGGCGATGATGCGGTACCAGCCGAAGGCGACGAACCCGTAGCGTGTGACGTAGCTGATGAAGAACTTGATGGCGGCGATGGCTACCACGAACGATACCACGCTGCCCAGCACGAGCATGCTGAGGTTGTTGCCCTCGAGCAGCACGTTGCCCTCGCCGTGGCTGATGAGCTTGTAGCCCTCTAAGCAGGTGGCGCCGAACATGGTGGGCACGGCGAGGAAGAAGCTGAATTCGGCTGCGGCCTTGCGGGTGAGCTTCTGCGACATGCCGCCCACGATGGTGGCCATCGAGCGGCTCACGCCGGGTATCATGGAGATGCACTGCACGAGGCCTATGACGAAGGCACGCCGGTAGGTGAGCTCTGTCGACGGAGAGCCGCTACCGAAGATGCGGTCGCAGAAGAGCATGAACACGCCGCCCACTATGAGCATGACGGCCACGAGGGTCACATTGCCTAAGTTACTCTCTATAAAGTCGTTGAAGGTGAGGCCAAGCACTACGGCGGGCAGCACGCCCACCACGAGGCGCAGGTAGAAGCGCCAGATGGCCTGCCACCAGGTGTAGCCTTTCTCCTGCATGGTCTCAGGGTAGAAGAAGCGCCGCCAGTAGAGGCAGACGACGCTGAGAATGGCACCAAACTGTATGATGACGGTGAACGCCTTGACGAAGTCGGTGCTTTCGACGCCGAGCAGGCCTTGCGCAATAATCATGTGGCCCGTCGAGGAGACGGGGAGAAATTCGGTGAGGCCTTCTACGATGGCCACGATGATGGTTTCTAACCAGGTCATAGGGGTAAAGTGTTAGTTGCGTGGACGGCGCACGATGCCGTAAATCATGAACAGATAGCCGAAGAGGCAGACGACGGGGGCCACGCGTATGTGGCGGGCGTCGAAGATGGCGGGGTCGAAGGCGTCGGCCGTGGAGCCGCTGCCCGACATGAGCACCATGCCTATGGCCACGATGGCCATGCCCACCGCGAGCAGGATGAGGTTGACGCGGTCGAAGGCAAAGGTTTTGGGTTTCTTATCAGCTGACATATTATATAGGTATAGGTGTCGGGGGATGCAGAGGCGGGAGCGGGGCGGGGGCGTCGGGGGCGTTGGGGGCGGCTTCAGCCTAAGTAGAGGCGGCTCTCGCTGCTGCGCAGGTGGCGGTTGACGGAGAGGAAGGCGCAGGTCAGGGTGAGCAGCAGGCCGCAGACGGCCACTCCGCCCAGGGTGACAGCCCACACGGTGGGGGTGATGAGGCTGCTGAGGTATACCTCGCCGCTGCCCACCACGTATTGCAGGTAGTAGAGGCAGCCGCCCAGCAGGCCGTCGGCTATGACGACGGAGACGAGGCCCACACCGAAGGCGCGGCTCAGGAAGGGGCGGCGTATGAAGCTCCAATCGGCGCCCACGAGCTTCATGGTGTGTATGCTGAAGCGTTGGGCGTAGACGCTCATGCGGATGGAGTTATTGATCAGCGCAAACGAGACGAGGGTGAGCAGGGCTGCCACGATGAGCAGGGCCAGCCCCACGGCGGGGATGGTGCTGTCGAGGCTTTCCATGATGTCGCGCGGGTAGACCACGTCGCTCACTCCCTCAATGGCGCGCATGGAGGGCTCGTAGCGGCTGAGGCTGTCGAGGTTGGCGTAGGGTGCTTGCAGATAGACTTCGAACTCGGCGGGGATGGGGCTTGCTCCGAGCAGGTCGGAGGCCTCACCCTGCAGGGCCTCGTTCATCTCGCGTGTGCCGCGCTCTTTGCTGATGTAGTCGGTGCGTCGGGTGTAGGGGGCCTGGCGCAGGGTTTGCTGCACGACGTAGCGCTGATGGTTGGTGAGGCTGTCGTGGAGCATTACTTCGACGGTGAGCCCTTCACGTATCTGGCGGCTCAGGTTGGTGCCGAGGGTCACGAAGAGGGCGGTGATGCCTAAGAGCAGCAACACGAGGGTGGTGCTGATGCAGGTGGTCACATGGGCGAAGCGGCCTGCGCTGCGTCGCCGTGAGTGGGGATGTGTCATGCGGCTATGTAGATGTCTGACGGCAGGGCGGCCGGGAGGTTGGCGGCCACACTGCGGCTAAGTTGGCACAAATGTACGACTATCTTTGGGAACGCACCCCCTTCATTCCTTAATTTTGTCCCTGGCCCGTGGTTTTCGCCTGTGTCGGGCCGTGCGTCGCCGCTCCCGCCGGCTAATGTGAAGGCCGCCTCGCGAGGGGGCGGCCTATGGGGCTATGTGGGGGATGTGGAGGGGGCAGTGACGGCATGTACATGCAGTTTCAACGGGGTGTACATGCAGTTTCAACGGGATGTACATGTAGTTTTCACGGGATGTACATGCAGGGGCCGGCGGGCGTGGTGCGGGTCCTCAGGGGCGGCCGGCCACTCCCTCGGCGGGCAGGGTGGTGTAGGGGCTCTTGCGGAGTCCGAGGCTGAAGGGCAGCAGGCTGACGCAGCGTTGCAGGGCTTGCCAGGGGCAGCGCAGGGGGTGTTTGCCTACCCAGGGGGTGAACTGCTGGTAGTCGTAGAAGAGGTGGCGCAGGGGGTGCTGCGAGGCGTAGTCCCAGGGCTTTTGTCCGCTGAAGTGGAGTATGGCGGGGTGGGTCAGTGTGGCCATGCGTCGGCGTCCTGCGTCGGTGTCAGTGGCCGGTGTGTGGCGGTAGCAGTCTTCCTGCACGTTCCACTTCAGGGGCACTTTGGTCCATACGTCGTGGAGGACGGCGTTGAGCAGGTCACTGTCGCACAGGGAGAAGCGCCCGGGTTCGCGGCCGTAGAGGTCGGTGCAGGCCTTGGCCACGTGGTGGAGGCGCCAGTATTGGAGGTTGACTAAGAGCACTCCGGCGTTGAAGTAGCCGTCGGTGGCGGGGTATCCCAGCCGCCGGCAGTGGGCTGTGGTGTCGCCGTACTGGGGGACGGCGGCGAGGGCCTTGCCTTTGAGGTCTGTGTCCCAGAGCGGCTTGAGGGGCTGCAACACGAGCACGTCGCAGTCTAAGCAGACGACGCGGTCTATGCTGGGGGGCAGCATTTCGGCCAGCAGGCAGCGGCAGCGGTCAGCGGTCAGCGGGGCGGCGAGACCCTGCGCCGTCGCCTTCTCGAGCGGGTAGAAGCAGATGCGCTGGCTGTGGTTCTCGGTCAGTATGGTGAGGGCCTCGGTGTCGGCCTTGGTGAGACGGTCACCCAGTATGTGGAAGGTGATGGCCTCGCCGCGGTTGTGGCGCATGAGCGACACCATGGCTACGCCACAGAAGCGGGTGTAGCGGCTGTCGGTGTGGAAGGCGATGTGGAGCATGGGGGTAAGGCTGGTATGGGTGGCGGCGTGGGCGTGGGGCAAGGCCGCCGGTTCTGCTTGCGGGCAAAAGTAACACAACTTGGGCTGACGCGGAAGCGCGACGTACTATTATTTGATTAGAAACCGCCGTCGGCGAGCAAATCAGGGGGCGCTGCCGCCGGCCGGGTGTCAGATGGAGGCCGGAAAAAACTTCGTCTTTTCCGCCCCGGTGCCTTCGCCTTGCACTATCTTTAGAGTAGACAGGCTGCTGCTCGGAAGTGGAAAGGCCAAATCCTTCGGCTTTGCCTTTCTCACTTCGCTCGCCTTGCACTATCTTTGGAGTAGACAGGCTGCGGCTCGGAAGTGGAAAGGCCAAATCCTTCGGCTTTGCCTTTCTCACTTCGCTCGCC
>CAMAMB010000055.1 GCA_945836755.1 uncultured Bacteroidales bacterium | reverse complement strand
AGCACAACCTTGCCAAGGTTGGGGTCGCGAGTTCGAGTCTCGTTTTCCGCTCTTCAATAGAAGATGCCAGTCGCACGATGCGTCATTCTAACTGACCACAGGTCGCTCGAATGGTGGAATGGTAGACACGAAGGACTTAAAATCCTTTGGGCAGTAATGTCCGTGCGAGTTCGAGTCTCGCTTCGAGCACTTCGGCAGCATCTCACCCTCCATAAACGCTTCATACGCGCGTTTTTGTTTTCAGTCCGCCGTTTCAGATGATAGTCTGAAGCGGTTTTGTGTCTCCCAGCCTCCCCCACACACCTTATAAAATCCCCCGCCGAGCACGCCATGACGCCCGCCAAAGCATGCGGTGACGTTCGCGTGCCCCTTGCCCTATCTGCGGAGTAGCCGGGCTGCGGCTTGGCAGTGGAAGGTCAAATCCTGCGGCTTTGCCTTGCCGCTTCACTCGCCTTGCACTAACTTTGCAGACGGATCTTCAAACAGAGAACATGGAAATCAAATCCTCCTACCAAGGACTTAATGAACAGCAGGTCCTGGAAAGCCGCCGCAAGTATGGGGTCAACGTATTGACACCCCCCGAGAAAGAACCGCTCTGGCGCAAGTATGTAGAGAAACTATCGGACCCCCTCATCATCATCCTGCTCATAGCCGGCTTCCTGTCGGTGGGCATCTCGCTCTACGAGTATTTCGTCCTGCTCGAAGGGCCTTCGGTCTTCTTCGAACCCGTGGGCATCTTCGTGGCCATACTGCTGGCCACCGTCCTCGGCTTCTACTTTGAGGTGAAGGCCGAGGGAGAGTTTGCCCTGCTTAACCAGGTGAACGACGACGAACCCGTCCAGGTGATACGCGAAGGCCATTTCTGCGGAGTGCCCAAGCGCGACGTCGTCGTGGGAGACATCGTGGTGCTCTCCACCGGTGAGGAAGTGCCAGCCGACGGCGTCCTCCTCGAGGCGGTCAACCTCGGCATAGACGAGTCGACCCTTACGGGAGAGCCCATCTGCCACAAAACAGTGGTGGAGACGGAGTTTGACCCCAACGCCACCTTCCCCTCCAACTGCGCCCTCAAGGGAACAAAGGTCATGGAAGGGCACGGCATCCTCAGAGTGCAGGCCGTGGGCGACCACACAGAGAACGGGAAAGTCTTTGTGGCTGCCCAAATCGACGACAGCGTGAAGACGCCCCTCAACGAACAGTTGGAGGGACTGGCGCGAGTGCTTGCAGCCTTCAGCTACTCCGTGGCAGGGCTTATCATCATAGGCCGCATGGTGCACTTCTTCGACTGGGCACCGCTGGCATGGCTCTTGGCCCTGCCCACCATCATCTTCTTCTATCTTGTCATCTTCCGCTTCCCCCGCTGGAAGAGTGCGTGGTGTATCACGACCATCGGCGTCTTCTTCGCCCTATTTATAGGTATGACGCTGTGGCTTCAACAACAAGTGGGGCTGACCGGCCTCGACGCTTTGCTCTCTTCCACCCTGCAGACCCTCATGATAGCTGTCACGCTCATCGTGGTCAGTGTGCCTGAAGGCCTCCCCATGGCCGTGACACTCAGCTTAGCCTTCAGCATGAGGCGTATGCTCAAAACCAACAACCTCGTCAGAAAAATGCACGCCTGTGAAACCATGGGCGCCATTACTGTAATCTGTACCGACAAGACGGGCACACTCACCCAGAACCGTATGACGGTCAGCGAGACCCGCTTCTATGGCCTCGACGACGCGCAAAAGCTTGGCGACAACGAGCCCAGCCGCCTCATCATGGAAGGCATCGCTGCCAACTCTACGGCCTCGCTCCAGGAGCAGGAGGACGGCACGGTCAGCGTGCTCGGAAATCCCACCGAGGGAGCATTGCTGCTCTGGCTCAGACGTATGCAGGTGAACTATCTGCCCATCAAGGAACAGGCACGAAAGCTGGAAGAACTTTCGTTCACCACCGAACGCAAGTACATGGCTACGGTCGTGCGCTC
This sequence comes from uncultured Bacteroidales bacterium, assembly GCA_945836755.1. Classification (GTDB taxonomy): domain Bacteria; phylum Bacteroidota; class Bacteroidia; order Bacteroidales; family Bacteroidaceae; genus Alloprevotella. Next base: position 11,856 of record CAMAMB010000055.1, on the reverse strand, counting down.
CTCCCTCGTAGAGGGGAAACGCCTGCTCTACGTCAAGGGGGCGCCCGAAATAGTCTACGCCCTCTGCCAAACCACCCAGGGACGCTCACTCACGAAGGAAGAACTCGACGCCTGCCTCCTGGAATACCAGCAAAAGGCCATGCGAACCCTGGGCTTTGCCTACAAAGTGCTCGGCGAGGAAGAAACGGCCATTGACAGCGACCGGGTGGTGGCGAAAGGGCTCGTGTTCTTGGGCGTAACGGCGATAGCCGACCCTGTACGCGAGGAAGTGCCCCAGGCCATACGCCAGTGTATCAGCGCAGGCATCGGCATAAAAATTGTGACCGGCGACACCCCGGCTACCGCACGTGAGATAGGACGCCAGATAGGGCTCTGTCACGACGACGATGCAGCACGCTCCATCATCACCGGGCCCGAGTTTGCAGCCCTTACCGACGACGAACTCTGGGAACGTATCGACGACCTCAAGATCATAGCCCGGGCACGCCCCATGGACAAGAAGCGCCTCGTGGAGACGTTGCAGAAAAAAGGCCGCGTAGTGGCCGTGACAGGCGACGGCACCAACGACGCCCCAGCACTCAAGGCCGCCCACGTCGGACTATCCATGGGCGACGGTACCAGCGTGGCGAAAGAAGCCTCCGACATCACCATCGTCGACAACTCCTTCTCCTCCATAGCCCGAGCAGTCATGTGGGGACGTTCGCTCTATCGCAACATTCAGCGCTTTATCCTCTTCCAGATGACGGTCAGCGTCGTGGCTTGTCTGATAGTCCTCTTCGGCGCCTTCTTCGGCACCAAGTCGCCGCTCACCGTGATACAGATGCTCTGGGTCAACCTCATCATGGATACCTTCGCTGCCATGGCCCTGGCGTCGCTCCCGCCATCGCTCACGGTGATGAACGAGCCGCCGCGCAGCCGTACAGCCTTCATCATCAGCCGTCACATGGCATGGTCAATAGGGGTGATGGGTGCGGTGTTTACCGCCGTGCTCCTGGTGAGCCTGATCTATCTGCAGCAGCACGACGTCACCTCGCTGTGGACCCTCTGCCTGGGCCTCAGCCCCCTCTCCGGCGACGGGCTGACCGACTACGAGCTGAGCGTCTTCTTTACCCTCTTCGTGTTGATACAATTCTGGAACCTCTTCAACACTCGCGCCTACCTCACGGGCCGTTCGGCGTTCCACTTCAAGGGTTGCCGGAGCTTCTTGACCATCGTGTCCGTCATTCTAATTGGCCAGGTGCTGATAGTGAGCTTAGGCGGCAAGATGTTTGGTGTAGTGCCTTTGAGCCTTACCGACTGGCTACTGCTGACGGCAGCCACTTCGGTGGTGCTGATAGTGGGCGAAGTCGGTCGTCTCTTCAGCCGCCCCGCGGCGTCCTGCAGTTAGCTCAGCTGCATCTTGCCGGGCCATGTAGGGCCGGCGCTTCGCATGAAGGCGGCAGCCATCCGGGTAAGTCCCGTGTGGCTGCCGCCTTTGTTGTGTCAGTATGTGAGGCCCCTCAGCGGGTGCCTATGTAGAGCAGGACCATGCCGAGGAGCACCAGGGCCAGGTCCAGCCCTTTGGCCTTTAGGTTGCGTTCGCGCAGCATGAGGGCGCCGAAGGCAAACGATACCAGCACGCTGCCTCTGCGCACCATCGAGACCACAGCCACCAGGGCTCCGGGCCGGCTCAGCGCATAGAAGTAGGCAAGGTCGGCGGCGGTGAGGAAGACGGAGATGAGCAAAATCTCCGTGCGCCAGCTGAAGATGGTGTCGCCGTGGGGCGCCGCCCGGAGTGTATGCTTCCCTCTGCGCGGCATCCACCACGCCCAAACGAAGACGAGGCCCATCAGGAGCGCTTGGTACAGGTTGTACCATCCCTGCACGAAGAGACGGTCGAGCTGCGCGCCTCCCGCGCTGACGGGCATCATGAGATATTTGTCGTAGAGGCCGCTCGCTGCACCGAGCAGGGCCGCAGTTGCGAGCAGGAGTATGTGGCGGTTATGCCCGAAGCGGATGCCTTCCTTCCGGCTGCTCCGGCTGAGCAGGAAGAGCGAGAAGAGGGTGAGCGTCACGCCGCCCCATTGCCAGGCGTTGAGGCGCTCGCCGTAGCAGATGATGGCGCCGAGCAACACGAGCACCGGGCGGCTGGCGTTGATGGGCCCCGCGATGGTGAGCGGAAGCCGTCGGATGGCATAGTAGCCGCATATCCACGAGGCGAGCACTATGCACGCCTTGAGAGCCACCTGGCCGTGGGCCTGCCAGGTGCCGCCCGGCAGATAGAGGACCGACGTGGGCGACCACCAGCCTGCGGCGCTGCCTATGATGGAGGGTAGGAAGAAGGCCGTGCAAATCAGCGTGTTGATCCATAGCACGGGTATGACGGCATTGCCCGTGAGGGCTTTCTTCTTACATACGTCGTAGAGGCCCAGAAGGCAGGCTGAGATGAAGGCGAGTACTATCCACATGTGGCTGGCGGGGTTGTGGGTGAGGGTAGAGTGGTTGATAAGAGGAGGGTGTGCCCGTGTCTGTGATTGACGGGGCACACCCTCCTGTGTCTGTGTCGGGCAGTCAGGCCTGTGCGGTGTCCGTTGAGGTGGGCGTGCAGGGCCTGAGTGCGGGCGTATTAGCCGAGCTGTTCCTTGATGAAGGCCTCCATCTCGGGGATGCACTCCTCGGCTCTCTGGAGCAGGGTGAGCTGGTTGCGGGAGCGCACGAGGTTATGCTCGGGGTATTGTATCTTGTAGTAGGTGTCGCCGTTGAGGTAGTCGGCGTAGAAGCGTACGAGCTGCATGTAGGGGAAGAGGGTGGCGGCGTAGGGCAGATTTTCCACCTCGATGGGCTGGAGGAAGGCTGACGCCGTTTTGAGGTATCCCTGGGTGAAGGCCTTGAAGATGTCCATGCGGAAGGCTATCTTGTCGTACTCGGGGCTGTCTTCGGGCTGGGTGTTGGCTGCGCTGCGCAGGAAGTCGCCGAAGTCTGAGAAGATGAAGCTCGGCATGACGGTGTCGAGGTCGATGACGCAGAGCACGTTGTCTTCCTTGTCGAAGAGGATGTTGTCCACCTTGGTGTCGCAGTGGCAGATGCGCTTAGGCAGCTGTCCTTCGCGGTAGAGGCGCTCGCTGCGGGTCATGCTTTCGGCGCGTTTCTCTATCTCGTCGGCTATGTCGCGGGTTGCTGCCAGGCGTCCCATCTTGTCGGCGGCGATGGCTTCCTTGAGTTGCTGCAGACGGAACTCTATGTTGTGGAAGTCCTTGATGGTTTCGCCGAGCTGTGCCGGTATGTCTGCGAGTTTGGCCTGGAAGTCGCCGAAGGTCTCGCCCACGATGTAGGAGCTCTCGGGGGTGACGCCGCTCTTCGACACGGTGTCGGGGATGAACGCCATCACACGCCAATACTTCTGGTCGTACACATAGTAATATTTGCCGTCCTTGCAGGGCACGAACTCCAGCACTTTGCGGTCGATGTCGGCGGTACCGGCGGCCTCGAGCTTACCGCGGATGTGCGAGGTCACCTTGACGATGTTGTCCATGAGCATGTCCACGTCGGGGAATATGGCGGTGTTGATGTGCTGGAGCACGTAGTCGGGGGTGTCGCCGGTGGTCACCACCTTATAAGTAGTGTTGATGAGACCATTGCCTAAGGGCTTCACTTCTGCCACTTCGCCCTTGATGCTGAATGCCTGGGCGATGTGTTGCAAATCTTGCTGTGTCATAATGCGATTATCTGATTTAAGGTTGATGAGTATCAGCGTTGGGGCGCAGCCGTGGGGCTGCCGCCTTCTGTTTGGGGCAAATGTAACAAATTATTTTTTAAATTGTCACAGGCGTCTTCTAAAAGTTCGATGACGAGTTCGAAGCCTTCTGCGCCGCCGTAGTAGGGGTCGGGAATGCAGAAGTGGTTGGGGTGGTGTGTAAGGAAGGAGGACAGGGGGAGTATTTTGAGTTGGGCGGCCCTGTGTGGGGCCAGTTTCATGAGGCGTTCGCGGTTGGTCTCGTCCATGGCGAGTATGAGGTCGAAGCGGTCGAAGTCTTCCTTTCTTACCGGACGTGAGCGGTGGGTGAGGTGGTAGCCGTGGCGGGCGGCGTGTTGCCTCATGCGAGGGTCGGGCAGCTCGCCCTCGTGATAGTCGATGAGGCCGGCCGAGTCCACTTCGAAGTGGCTGTCTACGCCTTCGCGGCGGGCCAATTGGCGAAACACCTCTTCGGCGGTGCAGGAGCGGCAGATGTTGCCTAAGCACACAAAGAGGAGGCTGATTTTCTGTGTCGTGTCGCAGGCTGGGGTGGATGAGGTCATGCGGTGCAGGGGTTTATGAGGGGGTGGGCTGCCATTCGTGGCCGTTTATGGATAAGGGGCAGAGAGGGTGCGCTCTCTGCCCCTTGTGTGGGTCTTGTCGCGGGCCGGACGTCGTAGGGCCGGGGCCGTCGGCAGGGGGGGTGACTCGCTTTAGCGCACCACCTTGAAGGTCGTCTTTCCCACCTTGATGAGGTAGACGCCGTGTGGACGGGTGCGCAGGTCGAGGCTTACCGAGCTGTGGCCGGCCGCAGCCTTTGTGCGTGCCATGGTCGAGCCGCCCAGGTCGTAGGCCACGATGTCGCTGTCAGCCGCGAAGTGGCCGCTGACGTTCACCATGCCGTCGCTCACCTTCACTGTGGCATGGCGGCTGTCGTCGACGGTGGTCTCGTTGATGCCTGTCTCGTCGGTAAAGAAGGGCTTGAAGCGCAGCACGTGGCTGTAGGTGCCGCTTGATGGCAGGCAGTAGGTGCTGAGGGTGCCGGTCTGCTTGCCGCAGCTTCCGTTGCCCAATCCCTTCTGCGCGTAGTCTATGTGGAGGATGGTTTTGGTAACCGTGGTGGGCACGTTCCAGTTGTGGCTCAGGCTGGAGAGCTCGTAGTCGGTGAAGTGGAGCACGCTAAACTCGGCCTGGCCCTCTGCCTCCACTTGTAGCGTCAGCTGGGTGGAGGGGTTAGTCAGGCTGAGGGCTCTGAGGCCGGTGCGGTTGCCCGAGCTCTGCGGGCGCGGGGTGGGTTCGAGCATGTCTGTCACCGTGGTGGAGTATCGTCCCACGAAGGCGGCGTCTTTGCGGTCGCAGTAGTTGTCCCAGGGTCCGCGTGCGTAGTAGTCCACCTCTTCGAAGCCTGCGGGCAGGGTCATGGCTGTGCCTAATCGTCGCAGGTCTGAGGTCTGCGGGGTGTACGAGGCTCTGATGTCGAGGGTGCCGTCGGGGTAGAGGTGGTAGTCGTAGGTGGTCTGGCAGAGGGTGCCTGTCGAGGCGGAGGTCCAGGTGGCGGAGCCGTCTTCGCCTATGGTGGGCAGGGTTTCTAAGGTGTAGCTTGTCACTCCGTTGCCGCCGTCCAGCTTGTTACCGGCTGCTTCGTCGTTCTCCACCCATCTGAAGTTAGCATATTCGGGGCGGTTGTAGATGTTGGCTATGATGGGTTTGCCGCCGTAGGTCCACTTGCGCATCTGGCCGTAGTTGTTGATGTCGATGGCCACCTTGCCTGCCGTCAGTGTGTAGACGGTCTGCGAGCCGTTGGGGGCCTCGCTCAGGGTTACGGGCTGGGTTGTGTCGGTGGCTACGGGGTTGAGGGTGGCATTGCCCTCCTGCAGCACTATCTGTGTGCGCGCCACGGGGTAGCCTGCTTCGGCCCACGGGGTGGCTTCGGCCAGCAGCAGTTCCACGTTGAGCAGGTATTCGTGGCCTTCCTCCGGGGTGGTGGTGTAGGGCACGTCGATGTAGGTCATGTTGCCGGCCAGACAGTTCACCTTGTCTATGGCGCCGGTTTCCACCTCTCTGCCGTCGCAGAGCAGGGTGTAGCGAGCGTCGAAGCGGTTAAGGTTGGTGAAGGCGTAGTTGTTGGTCACTTTCAGGCGGCTGCCCGACGTAAATCTCTGGCCGAAGCTCACGTATTGGTAGACCTGCTTCACCTGGGCCAGCTCGGGCGACCATGCGCGGTCGGCCGTCACGAGGCCGTTGTTGACGAAGTTGCCCTGATGGGGGCCGGGGAAGTCGTAGCCGGTCATGTACTTGGGCTTGCCGTTCTGTGTCAGTGTGCCGTTCCTGATGTCGTCGGCGGCGTAGATAGACTGGTCTACGAAGTCCCAGATGCAGCCGCCTATGCCGTAGGTGCTGTTTTCGATGGCATCCCAGTATTCGCGCAGGTTGCCCACTCCGTTACCCATGGCGTGGGCGTATTCACACATGAAGTAGGGCTGCTTCCGCCAGTTGTAGTTAGCCTTGCTCTCGGCCTCGCTCACAGAGGGATACATCACCGACCACAGGTCGGAGTAGGCAGTGCCGCCGCGTGTGGCGCCTTCGTAGTGTACGATGCGTCCGGGGTCGAGTTCCTTGGTGCGGTTATAGCATGCCTCGATGTTGGCGCCGGTGCCGCTCTCATTGCCTAAGCTCCAGAAGATGATGGAGGGGAAGTTGCGGTCGCGCATCACCATTCGCTCCATGCGGTCGACAAACTGCGGCCGCCAGCTCTCGGCGCGTGAGATGGCGTTGCCGCCCTGCTCCCAGTTGTAGTGGCATTCGATGTCGGCTTCGTCCATGCAGTAGAGACCGTAGTAGTCGAAGAGGCTGTACATCTTGGCCTGGCGCGGGTAGTGGCTGCCGCGCACGGTGTTGACGTTGGCTTGCTTCATGAGGCAGACGTCGCGTTCCATGGTGGCCACGTCGATGGAGCGGCCGTGCACGGGGTGCGTGTCTTGCGTGTTGACTCCCTTGAAGAGCACGGCCTTGCCGTTGAGGTAGACCTTGCCGTTCTTGATGGCTATGTGGCGGAAGCCGTACTTGGTGGCGAAGGCCATTTCTTCTGTGCCGTTGGCCGCGAGCTGGCTGATCTCTACGGTGTAGAGGGTGGGCTGCTCGGCGCTCCACAGCTGCAGGTCGCTCAGTCCGCTGAGGGTCACGGTGGTCTGTGCCTCCGTCTCGCCGGCGCCGAGGGCCACTGTCTGTGAACCGGAGGCCACGAGGCTGCCGTCAGGGCCTATGAGGCTCACCTTCACCTCCTTCTCCGTGGCTTCTGTGCCCGTGTGGGCCAGCGTCAGCGCCACGTTCAGATTGCCTTGCAGGTAGTTGAGCGTGGTGAAGTCGGTGGTCAGGTAGTGGTCTTGTATGTACGTGGTCGGTGTGGCGTAGAGGTAGACGTCGCGGTGTATGCCGCTCATGCGCCACATGTCTTGTCCTTCGAGGAAGGAGCCGTCGCTGAAGCGCACCACCTGCACACAGATGTTGTTGTCGCCCTCGCGCACCACGCCGCTGAGGTCAAACTCGGCGTCGTTGTTCGACTCCTGCGTGTAGCCCACGTACTGCCCGTTGACCCACACGTTGGCCGCGGAGTAGATGCCGTCGAAGTGGAGCACCACGCGGCGTCCGTCGGCCCATCCCTCGGGCAGGGTGAAGTGGCGGCGGTACGAGGCCACGGAGTTCTGGCAGCCCGCGCGCATGGTGATGGTCGGATAGTCGTCGAGGAAGGGCGTGTCCACATTGATGTAGTACGGCGAGCCGTAGCCCTTCATCTCCAAGCAGGAGGGCACGCTGATGGTGTCCCACTCGGTCACGTCGGCCTCGTCGGCCCAGTATTCCTCGCCCGGAGCGGCTGTGGTCGTTGTGGTCCAGTGCAGCTTCCAGAGCCCGTTCAGCGTGAGCCATTCAGCTCCCTCGGGCGCCAGCCAGGGCTTGGCGTAGCGGGCGGCGTCGGCCCGCAGTGCCTCGGTCGTGGCATAGGGCATGAAGGTGGCGTGGGCCGGCAGCTTGTTCACACCGAACACAGTCTCGTCTTCCCACTTGTTGCGCTCGGGCAGGGCCTGCGGTGTGGTCTCTTCGAGCACGAACCACGTGGCCTCCGACGTCAGGTCCGACGTCAGCTGAAGCCTGCAGTCGTCCAGCGCCGTCACCGCCATGGAGGGCGTCTTGTACCAGATGAGCTGGTACACGTTGTCTACCCCCTCCACCGCCTTGACGAGCAGTTGCTGGTTCTGGCTCGTGGTGCTGGCCGTCCAGTTCAGCAGGTAGTAGTTGCGGTTGGGGTTTACGTCGATGGCGGCCGTGGGGAAGCCCGCACTCGTGATGATGAAGACTCCCTCGGCCGAAGTGGCCTTGGTGAAGTTCCACTTCTGGCCGTAGGCCTTGTCGTTTTGAGGCTCGGTAATGACGGGGGCATCGTTCTGGCCCGAGTTAAGGTTGGAGACCACATAGTCTGTGGCCCGCGCCCTGATGTAGTAAGTCTTGCCTTCTTCAGGCTGCGCCTGCAGAGGTAGCAGCGTGGCGAGCAGGCACACCGTCAGACACAGACGCTGCCTGCACAGGAAGGCTCGGCAAAGTGAAAAGAGTAATGTCATGGATAAAAGGATGATGAATGGATAGATGCGTGTTTTTCGTCTCTCGCCCGCCGCAGCTCCACGAGCCACGCCGCCACCGAAGGCAACCCACACGGGCAGAGATGCAGCAAATGTACGCGCTTTTTTATTGCGCGCAAAGAGCGACACCCAGAAAGTTGCGCCATACCCCCTTCTTGCCCTCTCGCGACCACCCACAGCCCCGCTCCGTCTACATGCCGCTAAACCTACATGTACATCTAAGAAAACCTACATGTACATGCCGTTAAAACTAGATGTACATCTAGGAAAAACTACATGTACATCTAGGAAAAACTGCATGTACATGCCGTTAAACCTACATGTACATCCGGGTGTCACCCGCATAGATGCGGCGCACCGGGCGAGCGGCTCGTCGAGGCGTTAAACTACTCCGCCCCCTCTACTGACCCACAAATTTCTACGAAAAATGCAAATAATGCCGCCAAGGCTTGGTCATCTCAAAATAACTCCCTACATTTGCACCCGAAATGAGCAGGAACATCCTCCTGCGCACGTTAGAACGCGGAGTGGAGCAGTTGGTAGCTCGCCAGGCTCATAACCTGGAGGTCGTTCGTTCGAGTCGAACCTCCGCAACCATCAACATCCTTTTCATCGTAATCAAGCTGAAGTCTTCAAGGCTTCAGCTTGATTTTTTTTAACCCACGATTGGGCCTGCCCGGCAGCATGCCGCCGGGCAGCCGTGCCGGGTCTCCGCTGCCGTGCCGTGGACGCACGTAGGCAGAGAGCGGCCATAGGTTGTGACGGCCGACATAAAAGTTTCCCGTACGGAGCACGACGGTCGTGGCTTCATACGGGAAACACTGCTTATGGGCAACCTGCTGCCGGACACAGTGGCAGGGCAGGCCGGGCCTATGCCTTGTGGGCCTCCACCCAGCGGCGGGCATTGACAAAGGCTTCGAGCCATGGTGTCACCTCGTCGCCGCGTCGGTCGGCAGGGTAGTAGGGGTTCTGCCAGGGGTAGAAGGCGCGCTCGAGGTGGGGCATCATGGCTAAGTGACGTCCGTCGGGGCTGCAGATGCCGGCCACGCTGTAGTCGGAGCCGTTGGGGTTGCCGGGATACTCGTCGTAGCTGTATTTGAGTACGACGTTGTAGTGGTCTTCGCTGTAGGGCAGGCTGAATTTGCCCTCTCCGTGGGCCACCCAGATGCCTAAGCGGTCGCCGGAGAGGCTGCCGAACATGACGCTGCGGTTTGTGGTGACGGTGACTCCGAGGAAGGCGCTCTCAAATTTGTGGGAGGTGTTGTGGAGCATGCGTGCGGGGCGCTTGTCGGTGGGGTTGACGAGGCCGAGCTCTACCATGAGCTGGCAGCCGTTGCATACGCCGAGCGAGAGCGTGTCGGGACGGGCGTAGAAGCGGTCGAGGGCTTCTTTGGCCTTGGGGTTGTAGAGGAAAGCGCCTGCCCATCCCTTGGCCGAACCAAGCACGTCGGAGTTGGAGAAGCCGCCGCAGAAGACAATCATGTTCACCTCGTCGAGCGTTTCGCGCCCGCTGATGAGGTCGGTCATCGTGACGTCTTTCACGTCGAAGCCTGCGAGGTAGAGGGCATAGGCCATCTCGCGCTCGCCATTGGTGCCCTTCTCGCGGATGATGGCCGCGCGAATGCCTGAAGGCTCGCGGCGGTCGGGGTTGAGGCCTAAGGAGGCGAAGCTGCCGCGGAACTCGGGGTGGAAGTGCAGCTCGAGGGGTTGCTGCTTGTAGTTCTCAAAACGCTTGCGGGCACAGCCGTTCATGCTCTGACGGCAGTCGAGCTCGTAGGATGTCTCGTACCAGACGTCGCGCAGATAGTCGATGCCGAACTGATAGTCGGCGCCGTCGCGGCTTACCATGATCTGGCGTTCCTCGGCAGGCACGCCCACCTTGACGTAGGCCACGCCGGCAGTGTCGAGCACCTCCTTGAAGCGCTTTTTGTCTTTGTCGTCCACCTGTACGACGAGGCCTGGGTTCTCGGCAAAGAGGATGCGCACGAGGTCGCTCTCCCTGAAGCCGTCGAGATTGATGTCCATGCCTCCCTCGGTGTTGGCGAAACACATTTCTAAGAGACAGGTGATGAGACCGCCTGCCGAGATGTCGTGGCCGGCCATGAGGAGGCCTTCTCCCACGAGGGTCTGTACGGCGTTGAAGGCGGCACGGAAGTAGTCGGGGTCGGTCACGGTGGGCACGTCGCTGCCTACGTGGCCAAGGCTCTGTGAGAAGGCTGAGCCGCCGAGGCGCAGGGCGTCGCAGGAGAAGTCAATGTGGTAGAAGCTGCTGTGGGGGGCGTTGACCATGACAGGGCCTACGACCTTGCTCACGTCGCTCACCTCGCCGCCTGCGCTGACGATGACGGTGCCCGGAGAGATGATTTTCTCGCCACCGGGGTACTGCTGCGAGAGGGAGAGGGAGTCTTTGCCCGTGGGCACATTGATGCGGAGGGCGCAACAGAAGTCGCTGAGGGCTTCGACAGCCTCGTAGAGACGGGCGTCTTCTCCCTTCTGTGAGCGGCAGGGCCACATCCAGTTGGCTGAGAGCGACACGGAGTCAAGCTGCTCGGTCAGCGGAGCGAACACGAGGTTGGTCAAAGCCTCGGCCACAGAGAGCACGCTGCCAGCGGCGGGGCTGGCCAGGCCGGCCTGCGGGGCATGACCTATGGCGGTGGCAATGCCATGGCGTCCGCGGTAGTCGAGGGCCACTACGCCGCAGTCGGCCAGCGGTAGCTGGAGCTCTCCCTGTGTCTGCTGGTGGGCCACCTTGCCTGTGACAGAGCGGTCGACCTTGTTGGTGAGCCAGTCTTTGCAGGCCACAGCTTCTAATTGTAGTACGTGGTGGATGTAGGTATCTATGCGGGCGGTCTCGTAGACGGCGTCGGTGTAGCGGCGCTCTACGGTCTCGTCGGTCATGACGGTCTTGGGCGAGTGGCCGAACATCTGGGCCACGTCGAGGTCGAAGGGGCGTACGCCGTCGGCCTGCTCGAAGCTGAAGTGGGCGTCGCCTGTGGTCTCGCCCACTACGTACATCGGGGCGCGCTCACGCTCGGCAATGCGCCGTACATGGTCGAGGTGTTGCTCCTGAATAAGGAGGCCCATGCGCTCCTGGCTTTCGTTGGCAATGATTTCCTTGGCCGAGAGCGTGGGATCGCCGATGGGGAGGCTGGCCATGTCAATTTTTCCGCCACACTCTTCGACGAGTTCGCTGAGACAGTTGACATGGCCTGCGCTGCCGTGGTCGTGGATGCTGACCACGGGGTTGACCTCTTCTTCACAGAGGGCGCGCACGAGGTTGTTGGCCCTCTTTTGCATCTCGGGGTTGGCGCGTTGCACGGCGTTGAGCTCAATGCCGTTGGAGTAGCGTCCGGTGTCGACAGACGACACGGAGCCTCCGCCGAGACCTATGCGGTAGTTGTCGCCGCCCACTACGACGACCTTGTTCCCCTTCTTGGGAGTGCCTTTGAGGCAGTCGCGGCGTGTGCCGTAGCCTACGCCGCCGGCCAGCATGATGACCTTGTCGTAGCCGTA
>CAMAMB010000054.1 GCA_945836755.1 uncultured Bacteroidales bacterium | reverse complement strand
TGTACATGTAGTTTTAACGGGATGTACATGTAGGAGAAACTGGATGTACATGTAGTTTTAACGGGATGTACATGTAGGAGAAACTGGATGTACATGTAGAAAAAAACTCCAATGCTTCCAATCTTTGCGAGAGGCATTGGAGTTTTTCGGTAAGCCCCGGGCGCGGGGTGGCTACCGGTCTGCGAGGTTCGCGCCCATGGCGCCGGGTGGCCGTTCCACCTTGCAGCTGCGGTAGAGTTCGCGGTAGAAGCGGTGGCGGCAGAGGGTGGCTGAGGCGCCGAGCAGGATGAGCTTGAAGCGGGCGCGCGTCATGGCCACGTTCATGCGGCGCAGGTCGGCCAGAAAGCCAATCTGTCCCTCGTCGTTGGCTCTGACGAGGCTCACCACTACGACATCGCGTTCCTGTCCCTGGAAGGCGTCGACGGTGTCGACAGTGATGGCTCGACGCAGAGGGCGTAGCGTGTCGTGGCGCTTGATGAGGCCGCGCAGGTACTGCACTTGGGCGCGGTAGGGAGAGATGACGCCGAAGTCGGTGCGCTCCGCCATCAGTCTCTCGCGCCCGAAGCGCTCCACGTAGCTGCACAGGGCGGCCACGGTGAGCTGTGCCTCCACCTTGTTGATGCGTCCGAAGGTGGCGCCCACGTATTCTTCGCGTGCCTCACAGGGCGGAGCGCCTTCTGTGGCGGCATCGGCTTCCGTCGGCGAGGTGTCTATCCAGACGAGGGGATGGTCCAGTTCGTCGAGCAAGGAGCGGTGTCTCACCTCGGGGGCAGCCACGAGGCGGTCGGCGTAGAACCAGTGGGACGAGAAGCGCATGAGTTCCTCGTTCATGCGGTACTGCACGTTGAGCAGCCGCACGGCCGCGGGTTTTGAAGCCGCCAGCAGTTCCATGAGTGTGACGGCGAGCCCCCCGCGCAGTGCCTCAGGTGACTTGACGGTGGGCGGCAACTGACAGTGGTCGCCGGCCAGGATGACGCGGTCGGCGTGGGCGAGGGCTATCCAGCATGCGGCTTCGAGGGCCTGCGCTGCCTCGTCGATGAAGAGCGTGTGGAAGTGGTGGCCGTGTAACAGAGGGTGGGCGGCGCCCGTGAGGGTGGAGGCTATGACGCGTGCGCCGTCGAAGAGGGCGTGGCGAATGCGCAGTTCCAACTCGTCGGCCCGGTCGCGCAGGCGGCTGACTTTCTGGTGGAAGCTGTCGCCGCGCCCCTTGCGAGGCAGGCTGTAGAGCTGGCGTATGGTGCGGCGTATCTGCCATAGCTGCGGGTAGTCGGGGTGAGCCTCGAAGCGTCGCTCGTAAGTGGCGGCAAGCATCTCGTCGGTCACCTTGGCGGGATTGCCAATGCGCAACACCGAGACGCCGCGGTCAGCCAGCTGCTTGCTAATCCAGTCGACGGCCGTGTTGCTCTGTGCGCAGACCATCACCTGCGGCTCGCGTCGGAGGGTCTCGCATACGGCATCGACGAGGGTGGTGGTCTTGCCGGTGCCTGGCGGCCCGTGAATGATGAGCACGTCGCGGGCGGTGAGCACGTCGCTGACGGCTTGTTGCTGCGAGGCGTTGAGCCACGGCAGCGAAGGTGGCAGGCTGCCGGCGGCGGCGAACGAGGGCTGCCGGTCGGTATGGAAGAGGTCGCGCAGATAGGCCAAGCGTCCGTCGCGAGCGGCGATGACGTGGCTGAGAGCGTCCATCATGACGCGGTAAGTATAGTCGTCGAAGGCCAGCTGCACGCCTAAGAGTTCGGCCTGCTGCAGCCGCGAGAGGGCAGCCTCGCCGGGTATGTCGACGACCATGCGGGCGGCCTCGGCATAGCTCACCGTGCAGCGGAAAGGCAGGAAGCGGAGACCGCCACTGCCGTCGCGCTCGAAGAAGGCTACGGGCCGGCCATACTCGAAGTTATGGGGTACGTCGTCGGTGGCGGTGGAGAGTATCTCCACTACGAAGCGGTCGAGCGAATTGTAATACGCGCGCCCCACGGTGACAGGGTACCAGCAGTCGCCGCGGCGCACCTTCCGCTCCACGCCTGTCAGTTGGGCGTCGCGGCGGAAGGCTTCTTTCTCAAAGTCGTATTCGGCGCGCAGCAACCGGAGTTGCTGCGCCGGCGAGGGATAGCTGTGCAAGGGGAAGGGTGGATGGACGTTGGGGAATACAATTCAGCCCCCTGCCAATGCCGGCCATGGCGACCGCGCGGCAGGGGGCTGAGGCTTAATACTTGTGGTGCTCTACGCTGACGCCAATCATGGCGTTTTCGCCCAGTTTGAACTCGGCGGCCACCCCAAAGCGCTCCTTCGGGATGTCGCCCAACCACAGGGCGGAGCAGGGGGAGTAGAGCGGGCCGTATGGGCCGAAGGCGAAGCGGCGTTCGGCGGGCATGACGCTCTTGGCGCCGTAGGCGTAGAGGGTGATGCGCTCGTTGAGACGGTAGGCCAGGAGGGCCGCCAAGCCTACGTCGGCTGTGCGGAAGGCTCCCCAGTCGAAGTGGGTGCCGTAGAGCCCTGCGGCCACACTGAGGCGGCGGTTGAGGGGAGCAGCGTAGGCGAAGCCCACCTCCTTGCCGAAGCCCACGCCCGAGGGGGCGTGATGGCCCAGACCCACGGTGAGGCTCAGGCCCAGCTGGGCGTTGAAGCCCTCGTGGAGCCGCCAGTCGGTTGCCCCTATGCCGCCGCTGAAGGGAGCGAAGCCGTCGAAGCCGTAAGCTCCGAGGCGGGCGGTAGACAGCAGCGAGGGCAGGCCGGCCACGGGCAGGGCGTCGCGACGGGGCGCGAGGCTGTCGGTCAGCAGTGTGTCGGCGCGCAGCGGACTGAAGGCGTCGTCGATCACGCGCCGTGCGGCCTTGCCGTCGGTCTGTGCCGGCAGCGTGGCGAAGAGGCAGCAGCCAAAGAGCAGGAGCAGAAGGCGATGGACCATGGGGTGTGTGGAAAGGGCAGGGCTGCAGCGGGAGCGGACGGGGCTGAACGGGCCTCCCGGCCGGCAGGGCGCAGCCGCACCGTGCGGATTTAGCGTATGATGGTGGCTTCGCGGTCGGGGCCCACGCTGACTATGCTGATGGGGGTGGCGGTGGCCCGCTCGATGTAAGCGATGTAGTCGGCAAAGGGCTTGGGGAAGTCGGCCTCGGAACGTATCTCGGTGAGGGGCGTATGCCAGCCCGGCACTTCTTCATATACGGGTTGCCAGCCCTCGGTGTCGTAGGGCATGTCGGTGACGGTGACGCCGTCTTTCGTGTATGCGGTGCACACTTTGATGGTGTCGAAGCCGTCGAGCACGTCGCCCTTCATCATGACGAGGTCGGTCACTCCGTTGATCATGATGGCGTATTTCAGGGCCACGAGGTCGAGCCAGCCGCAGCGGCGGTTGCGTCCGGTCACGGCGCCGTATTCATGGCCGATGTCGCGGATGGTGTCGCCCGTTTGGTCGAAGAGTTCGACCACGAAGGGACCGCCGCCCACGCGGGTGCTGTAGGCTTTGAAGATGCCGAAGATGCGGCCGATGGTGTTGGGCGCTACGCCCAGCCCTGTGCATACGCCGCCGGCGGTGGTGGAGGAGGAGGAGACGAAGGGGTAGGTGCCGTGGTCTATGTCGAGGAGTGAGCCTTGGGCGCCTTCGGCCAGCACGCTCTTGCCCTCGGCTAAGGCGCGGTTGATCTCAAACTCGGTGTCGGTGAGCTGGAACTTCTTCATGTACTCCACGCCCTCGAGCCAGACCTTCTCTTCGTCGGTGATGTCGTAATCCGTATAGTGCAGGTCGCGCAGTATCTGCTCGTGGCGCTGCTTGAGGGCGGTGTACTTGGCCTCGAAACCTTCGAGAATGTCGCCCACACGCAGTCCGACGCGGGCGGCCTTGTCGCTGTAGGTGGGGCCGATACCCTTGCCCGTCGTGCCGACTTTCTGCTTGCCCTTGGCGGCCTCGTAGGCACGGTCGAGCACGCGGTGGGTGGGCAGGATGAGGTGGGCGCGGCGGCTGATGTGCAGGCGGTCGGTCAGCCGGTAACCTGCCGTCTCGAGCTCGTGCGCCTCGGCCATGAAGAGGTCGGGCGCAATGACGCAGCCATTGCCTATGATATTGGTCTTGCCCTCGTCGAAGATGCC
Source organism: uncultured Bacteroidales bacterium (assembly GCA_945836755.1). Classification (GTDB taxonomy): domain Bacteria; phylum Bacteroidota; class Bacteroidia; order Bacteroidales; family Bacteroidaceae; genus Alloprevotella. The sequence continues at coordinate 10,112 of CAMAMB010000054.1, read as the reverse complement.
GGAGGGTATGGAGCGGAGCACGAATTTCTTGCCTTGAAAGATGATGGTGTGGCCGGCGTTGGGGCCGCCTGCAAAGCGTGCTACCACATCGTAGCGTGGGGTAAAGTAATCGACGACCTTGCCCTTGCCTTCATCGCCAAAGACGATGCCAAGAAGCGCGTCAACTCTTCCTTGTGTCATAACGGGAAGTGGATAAGGGTGAGAGGTGTATACTGAAAGCTGTCCGCGGGCGGGCGCGTGGCCTGTGGCACGGACTTACAGCGGCAAAAGTAGCAGATTTTTGCCATACGCCCTGCCTCCGGCCCGTATTCTTTTCGTTAAAAAGGGGTAAGACCGTCTCCCCCGGCCTCCGGGCCGTGGCGCGATGTGCATGCAGCCATCGTCGCCCGCTCGGTGTACGCCCGTCGCCCGCTCGATGTACGCCCGTCGCCTGGTTGGTGTACGCTCGTCGCCCGAATGGGCGACGATGGCGCCATGTACGTGTAGCTGCGACGGCCGGCTGTGTGTGGCCATGGCTGCCGCCACCAACGGCTTCGCCCCTGTAAGCTGGAACTTGCGGGGGCGAGATGAGTGGGCCGTACGATGTGGCGTGGCCGGCGGTGGGGCTGTCAAGGCGGACGAAGTGTCAGCCTGCGTTGAGCGAGAGCTTCTGCGGGCCGTCGGGGTGGGAGGCTGCAAGGCCACAGCAGGGGATGACGAAGGCGAGCAGGCACATAGCGGCTGCCCGGAAGCGATGAAATGTGTGGTGATAGGAGAACATGATGAAAAAGATTATGAGAGGGAAGGCCCCGGCCGGGGAGCGACCGCGCGGTCTACTACGAAACCGCCCGCAAACCGGTGGGCTTGCGGGCGGGATGGGTTCAGGGAATGACCGGAGGTTAGAATGCTACGCTGCCAAGGTTGCGGTCAACGAGTAGACCGTCGATGGCTTTGAGATCGAACTTCCAGGCTTTCTTGGTGCGGAACTTGATGACGAAGAGGTCGTTGTCGCCTTCGTCGAGCAGGAAGTTGTTGCCGCGGTTGACGAAGGTGGGATAGAGGGCCTTCTGCCCGTTGGTGTGCTGACGGTCGTAGGTGAGGTTGACCATGTCTTTCATGCCGAGCAACTCGGTGCCGAGGTATTCGAGGTCGGCTGTGGAGTAGGGCAGGGCGAAGCTGAGGCCGTTGACGTAGTGGAGGGCCTTACCGCTGACGGTGATGCGTACCTCCTCGCCTGCGGCGTAGGCTTTCTTGTCGGCGCTGAGGTGGAGCGAGCCGCTGACCTTGTCGTTGCTGTTGCGCACGCCGCCGTCGAGCTCGGTAGTGACGCAGGAAATGTCATAGGCGTCGAGCAGTCCGTTGCCGTTGATGTCGCCGACGCTGACGTAGTCGAAGTCGCCGTCGCCCTTACGCAGGCCGGTGTAGTTCATGTAAGAGGTGAGGTCGTTCTCGTCGATGCGTCCGTCCTTGTTGATGTCGCCCTGCACGAGGCTCGGGGTGTCGGCCACCTTGAAGACGTACATCTCGCGGCCCGAGGTGAAGTTGCCGACGGCCTTGTCGAAGTGGAGGCGGAGGTAGCGTGCGGAGGGCCGGCCGTTGAAGGCGAAGGTCTGGGTGCTGCCGTCGGCTGTCCAGCTGAAGGCCGTGGGTTCGCTCCACTGCTGGCGGTCGGTGCTGTAGGCGATGGTGCCGCTCTGGAGTGCGCCGTTGCCGCCATTCTCACGCGGCAGATACTCTATGCGGTCGAGCTGGTTGACGCTGCGCAGATCGAGGATGACGTCGCAAGGTATGGCCTCGCCCTTGCCCCACTTGGAGTGCCACATAGACTGCTCGTCGAAGTCGAAGAGCTTGTCGACGCCTTGACCGGGCTGGTCTTCACAGGTGGCTTGTGCCTTGATGCCTCTGAGTGCAAACTCCAAGGGGTTGGCCTTGGTAGTGCCCTTGACGTCGGCCCAGTCGGAGTGGCCGTCCTGATTGACGGCGCGCACCTTGAAGAGGTAGGCGGTTTCAGCCTCCAGGCCCTCGAAGGTGAACTGGCAGTCGCGGATGGTGGAGTAAAGCTGGCCGTTGAACTCAACCTCGTAGTAGTCGGCACCTGATACGGGAGCCCAGGCCGGAGTGAGGTCGAAGGTGCCCGTGTGGTCATCGGTGATGGCGGGGGCAGGGGCTGCGAGGGCACCGCTATGGGTGAGCAGACGCGATGCAGGCTGATAGGCAAAGCCGGCTACGGTGACAGTGGTGGTCTGTGCGGTGACGTCGCCCTTCTCGAGCATGATGACGAGCTGGGGGTTCTTCTTGACGCTCAGTTTGGCGAAGTCGCTGCCCTTGGTTGCAAAGCGGTTGAGCTCGGGAGCGGCGTCGTAGAAGTAGGAGTTGGGCGTAGCGTCGAGGGCTTCGCGGCTGTTGACCTGGGTGAGGGTGACCTTCTTCTTGCCGAAGAGGGCGGTCACCTTCTTGGGCTGTGCGGTGACGTTGATGCGTAGCTCCGTCTGCTTCCGGGGCTGGAAGCCGGTGAAGCTGCCCATGGTGGGTGCAATGGTGACGGTGAGCTCCTGGCTGTCGCTGACCTTGGTCTTCAGGAGGGTGCGTGTGGAGCTTCCCTCGAGATAGGCCTGGGTCTTGCCGTCGTCGTCGTACTCGCAGAACTCCGTGCCCTGAGAGGCGTAGATCTCATAGGCGCGATAGTCGGAGGGTATCTGGCCGGGGTTGTTGTTGGGGCGTGTCATGGGGATGATGGCATCGCTCTTGACAAATACGGGCAGCTTCCAGAGGGGCGCGTCGTAGTTGTTGATAAGGCGGCCGCCCTCGTAGACGTCGCCGTTGAAGTAGTCCACCCATTGGCCCTCGGGCAGATAGATTTCGTTGCGCACGTCGTTGCCGTCGGCGTCGGCCTTTGTTTCCTTATATATAGGTGCTACGAGGAAGCTGGGACCGTACATGAACTGGTAGCGGGTGGCCGGGCCGTAGGTGTAGGGCGAGGGGTAGTCGAGGAACATGGCGCGTATCATGGGCTTTCCGTCGACGGCCTCGCGTGCGATGCTGTAGGTGTAGGGCATGAGCTCGCTCTTGAGTTTGAGGTACCAGCGGTTGATGCTGGTGGCGGGCTCGCCGAGCACTTCGGGATACTTGGGGTTGGATCCCCAGCCGTCCATGTTCAGCTCCATGGGTGTGAAGGTCTTCCACTGGAACTCGCGGACGTTGACGGGGACGTTCTTGCCGCCGAAGATGCCATCGACGTCGCTGGTGATGTTGGGCTGGCCGGAGAGGCCGCTACCGATGAAGGTGGGTATGTGGTAGCGGATGTACTCCCACTCGCCGCCGGTCTGGTCGCCGCTCCAGATGCCTGCATAGCGCTGTGTGCCTGCCCAGCCGTCGAGCGAGATGATGAAGGGACGGGCATTCTGGCCGTAGTAAGGCATGATTTCGCCCACGTCGCTCACGCCGTTGAGACCGAAGGAGTAGCCTGCGCCGACCCATGCCACGTCAGTCTTGAGCACGCGAACGCCGGCGTCCTTGACTTCCTTGACGATGTCACGCTGGAGAAGGGGCTCTATGCCCTCTTTGGGGTGAAGGTCGCTCTGTGTCCATAGACCTATCTCGACGCCCTTGGAGCGGGCATAGTCGCCAAACGACTTGAGGTTCTGTATGTTGCCGTCGAGCGTGCTTTCCTGGCCGTAGCCGCTGCCGTAACCGTCGTTGGGAAGGAACCACCCGAGGGGCATGTCGTTGGCGAAGTAGCGGTCGATGGCTGCGCGGGCGGAGAACTGGTAGTTGTTCTTCTCGCCGTTGAGGCTTTCTTTGATGCCGCCGTTGTCCTTCTGACTTTCGTTGTAGCGGCGGCCGTCTTCATAGAGCATGAAGCCATTGTCGGCCGGTGTCCAGTAGTCGCGGTTGTAGGCGTTGAGGTGGCCTTGATAGAAGCCGAACTTAGGCAGCAGCACGGGGTTGCCCGTGAGCTGGTAGAAGTCGTTGAGCAAGTCGGTGGGCTTGGCGTTGACCATGAGGAAGACGTCGAGATATGCCTCGCCGTGGTTGAGGATGACCTTGCCGGGCTCCGTGGCTCCGAAGTCGTAGCGGCCGGGCTTGAAGGTGTGCCAGAAGAGGCCGTAGCCCGCAGTGCTCCAGTAGAAGGGAGTGGGCGATGCCACGCCTCCGTCTACCCAGTTGTTGGTGTTCTCGATGGCGATGCTGCTGCCCTTGTGGCTGAAGCGGCCGTTCTGAACGCCGCCGCCGTAGAAGTACTCGTCGGCTGCGGCGGTGAAGGTAAGGGTGGCCCCTTCTTTGTCAAACTGCACGGGGGCGATGCTGCTCACCACGCACTTGTGGGTGTCGTTGTCGGTGAGGGTGAAGCAGCCTGAGCCCTTCATGAAGGTGAGCGTCACCTTCCGGGTGGTGATGTTGACGGTCTGGGCGAGGTCGGCGAGCTCTAAACCGTTGACGGCGCGGCGTGCGTTGTTGACGAGGATCTTGGCCGGCGGCGTGGCCTCGGGGTCGCGTATGATGCCGCCGCTGTCGTCACGGAAGAGGCGGAAGATGTTTTCACCGTAGAAGTCGACGAAGAGGTGGCGGCCGTCTGCGTAGGTGAGTTCAATGGTGGTGGGGTTGATGAGCTCGGCCTTGGTGATGGCCATGGTAGACTGTGATACAGCTGTGACCTGCGTGGGCATGAGCCCGACGGCCTGAGCGGGAAGGGGATTGGCCACCAGCCCTGCAGCGGCGAGCGGCAGCGCCAGAGCCCAGTAGGTGAGGCGGGCGGGGCGCCTATGTGGGTGCTTTCTCATAGGGAGATGATGAATGAAGGTTAGTTACTACGGCTCAAAGATAGTACTTTTTTGTGAGTGGCTGCCTTTCTGCCATCTTTGCGCGCTAAAAATGTGTGTCTTTGAGGGGGCTCGGCGCGACGGGAGGGTACTTCCCGGTTTGAGTGTGCTGTCTGCCAAGTTCTGAAGCGGTGGTGGCGATGGCTGTCCGGCACGCAGTGACCCCACGCTTCGGCAGCCTGAGGTCTGGGAGGATGCGCGAGGCGTGGGGTCGGTATGTGAGGCGATGTGGGTGCGGGTGGCTACTTGACGAGCACCTTCTTGCCGTTGACGATGTAGAGGCCGGGAGTGGCGATGTGGTGGTGGCGACGGCCGCTGAGGTCGTAGATGCCGGTGGCGCCGCTTGCCGGCTGGTCTACCTCTACTTGGTCAATGGCGTCGGCCAGGCTCTTGTAGGTGACCACTACGTCGTAGTTATTGTCCATTACTCCGTTGAGGCCTTCGTTGCCGCTGACTGAATTCACCGCGTATCCTTCGATGACGGGGGTGATGAGGCTGTATGCCTCTCCAGCCTGAAGGAGTTTCTCGGACGCGGCGAGCTCAGCGCCCTTGGTGTCGACGCACCGGATGGTGAGGCGGAAGAAGGGGGAGGCCCAGATGCGGTAGAACTTGATGGGGTGGCCTGCTCCTGTGTTCCAACCTACGAGGTCGCCCGTGGCGACACCGTCCCACATCATGCCGTTGGAGCCTGTAATCTTATAGCTCTGGCCGTCGGAGTTGAGGCTGAGGGTGAAGAGGCCTGCGTCGGCCGAGAGCGCGCAACCGGCTGAGCGGCTCAGCTCCGGCACGTAGAGGTTGTAGTAGTTGTTCTTCACCTTGTAGCGCTCGCCGCTCTTTTCGAGCACCCATACTGTGGCCGGGCTTGCGCCCTCTGCAGAGGTCACGCGGTTGATGTTGGCGTTGAGGCTTTTGACGGTACGGTAGCCGGCACGTGCACCTCCGTCGTCGGTGGAGGCGTCGTAGATGGCGTAGAGTTGTCCCTCTTCTGGCTCGGTTACGAGGTCGCCGAGCTTGGCTATGCCGGTGATGGCGTGAGTGCTATAGACGGCTGTGATGATGGTGGCGTCGTCGTCGGGGGTTACTTCTGCTCCCTCTGCCACAGAGCTGCTGACCTTTGTGTAGTAGTTGATGGCGGGGGCGGTGAAGGTGTAGCTTTCTCCTAAAGGCACGGCGTGGGCTTCTTCGCTAATGATGGCGCCTTGCTCGTCCTGGCAGCGAACGAGGAGCTTGTAGGCCGTTTTCTGGTAGGTCACCCGGAAGGTGTCTTCGCCCAGGTCCTCGATGCCGGCTACGCTGTGATAGGGCAGGGCGGGGCAGAGGGCGGCAGTGACGTCGGTCTCAGTCACGGGAATGCTGCGGTGGAAGGTGCCCAGGTCTGCTCCCTCGGCGTTTCGGCAGCTGAGGGTAACGAGACGTACCTCTTCCACGTTCCACTCCGCACCGGCCAGACGGGGCGCGTCGTAGGCAGCGTCTGCGGCGGTGTTAGCGCCTGAACTGATAGCCCCACCGGGCAGGGGAAAGAAGCTTCCGCCGTTTGCGGTCACTAAGCGGTAGGCCTCGGTGGCAGGCACATATTTGAAGGTCTGTGCGGTGCCCACGGCGTTGACGGCCACCTGACGGCCCACTCGTGCGGTAAAGCCGGAGGCTGCGGCCATGCTGCGGCCCGTAACCACGTTCTTGAGCTTGACGCTCTGGGTGCCGTCTTCGTTGTCGGTCACAGAGGTGGCCGTCCATGCGGTGGCGGCGAAGGGGTCTGTACTATGGTTGAGGAGGGCTGTAGTGCCGTCGTCAGAGATGGCGGTGTGGTCGTACCCGTCGACGGCATTGGTGAAGCGGTAAGTCTTGCCGGCTTCGAGTTTGATGCCTTCCGTCGACTCGCCGGGGTTGGGAGTGTCGTAGTTCTCCATGGGCGAAAATTCCCAGTAGCCGCCGCGTCCGTCGCCGGGGTTGGTGTAGACGTTGACAGCGAGGCCCTGTCCCGGCATGGACGAGTTGAAGTAATAGCCAGATAGGGCTGAGGAGCTGATGCTGTAGTAATAGTTGTTGCCAATAGTGCCGTAGCCGTTGGTGCCTAAGGCGAAGTCGTAATGCTTGCCGGCGGTGTCGTAGGTCCAACGGCCGCCGGTGCTACTGTTTGTAGGGCTGGCATTGATTGAGCCGTCCGGCAGGGCCTTGCAGACGAGGGCATAGAGGCCGGGCTGCGTGGGGCTTTCTTCTAAGCTCCACCACTGGTAGTCGTAGTTGTCGTCGCCGTCGGCTGCCTGGTTATTGGTCCAGAGGCGACCCTCCAGCGCGCCTTTGGCGGCGTACTCGGTGAGCAGTGGAGAGGTGGCTGACAGCAGTTCGATGCAGCGGCCTACTCGTGCGGCGTCTGTGCCGCCTGAGATGATGCGGTAGTAGTATTTGTTTTCGGCAGTGTTGGCCTTCGGCATCACCTTGGCCTCTTCCTGGCCGAGCATGTAGTATTTGCAGTACTTATAGCCGCCGTAGTTGAGCAGGAGGGTGTCAGCGGTCATGCGCTGCTGAAAATCTTCCCAGTTCTTCTGGGCGGCCGGTGTCCAGCCAGACTCGGCGATGGCGAGAAGTCGAGGCAGGGCGAGCCACTCGAGATAGTCGCGGTCACTTACATGCTCGCACCAGAAGGTACCTTGCACGCCGTAGTCGGTCTCAGCGGGCACAGTGGTGTTGTACGTTTTCTTTACGTGGTCAGAGCCATCGCCGGCTCCGGGAGGGTCTTGGTCGCTGTTGCCTTGCTTACGGTTGATGTAGTAAGGTCCCCAGGGGGTATAGATATTCTTGAGGCCAAGGCTGGCAGCCTTCCTAGCAGCAGCTTCAGCGCCGGTCCAGCAATAGACGAGGGCGTCGGTCGATTGTACTGTCTCCACGTCGGCGCTACCGGCGGTGATGGCTTCGTTCCATACGGCGAGCTTGCGTCCTTTAGACTGCACGAAGTCAGCCATCTCCTTGATGAAGTGGCTCTGAAGCTGGCGGTAGTTGGTGAGGCCCAGCGCGGCATAGCGTTGCTGGCAGAGGGCGTTGCCTTCCCAGGCTGTGGTGGGGCATTCGTCGCCGCCAATGTGGATGGTCTCGTATGGGAAGAGGTCTATGAGCTCTGCGAGAATGTCTTTGGCGAACTGCACGGCCTCGGGGTTGGCTACATTCATCACGTCATTGGAGATGCCGCCCGTGACCCAGACCGTGTGGTTGCCGTTAGGCGTGCAGCTGTATTCGGGATAGGCTGCCATGGCTGCTACGAAGTGGCCGGGCATGTCTATCTCGGGCACAATTTCTATGTGCTTCTCCTTGGCGTATGCCACGACCTCCTTGATCTGTTCCTGGGTATAGAAGTAAGGGCCGTAGGGCTTGTTGAGCCAATACTGCGAGCAGGTGTACATGTCTGTGAACATCACGTTGGGGGCTATGCTGCCCACAGTGGTGAGGCGAGGGTACTTCTTGATTTCTACACGCCATCCCTGGTCGTCGGAGAGGTGCCAGTGGAAGCGGTTCATCTTATAGTAGGCCATGACGTCGAGCATGCGCTTCACCTCTTCCACAGTGAAGAAGTGGCGCGATACGTCGAGCATGAAGCCACGATACTCGAAGCGCGGCTCGTCCATGATGTAGACGCGGGGTAGCTCGTAGCTTGTGATGGCTTCGTCTCTCACACCGGCCATGACATTGGCCGGCAGCATTTTCTTGAAGCTTTGGAAGGCGTAATATAAGCCGAGCGCCGACTTGGCCTGTACGCGTATGAGGTTTCCGGTGTTGGAGGCCAGAAGGTAGCCGTCGCTTCCGAAGGAGGGGCTGTTTGACGTGGCCACCTGGACGAGCGCCTCGGTGTTGTCCTCGGTCATGGTGACGGCATAGCCGGTGGCCGCGTTGAAGTCGGCCACGAAGCGGGCCACTTCGGCCTGCATCTCTTCGTCGATGCCGCTGTAACTCACTTTGAAGTCGGTGGGCAGGGTGATGGTGCCCGTGACTGTCGTCATCTGCTTAGGCTTTGGCGTCAGGTTGACGAAGCTCTGAGCCATGGCAGTCAGTGGCATCAGGCAGGCCAGCAGTAAAATACGTAACGTGTTGAAGTGCATAATTCGTAGTATGGATAGAAGGTAAAAGTTAAGTAGGGGCAAATATATGGAATTCATTCTACATAGGCGTCGGCCCTTGTGGCTATTTTGCTTTTTGCCCGACGAAACGCCCCCTTCGCTGCCTGTGAGCCGGGCGACGGAGGGGGCGTTTCGTGTAGGCGGGGTTGTGACACGTCTCAGTCTCTGTCTCCCGATCCCAAGAACATGAGCACATAGTAGATGAGGGTAGCCAAGGAGCCGAGTGCGGCGGCCACGTAGGTATAGGCGGCCGAGCGGAGGGCGAATACGGCTATGAGCTTTTCCTGTTGGTTGGTGATGCCGGCGTTCTGCAGCCAGCGGGTAGCGCGCACCGAGGCGTCAATCTCTACGGGCAGGGTGATGAAGCTGAACAGGGTGGTCAGGGCAAAGAGGCCTATCCCGGCCAGGAAGATGGTGGGGTAGACTTCGATGAGGAGTATGCCTGCCAGCAGTACCCACTGCACCCATTTTGAGGCAAACTGCACCGAGGGCACCAAGGCGCTGCGCAGGGTGAGAGGACCGTATGCCTGGGCGTGTTGCACGGCGTGGCCGCATTCGTGGGCCGCTACGGCTGCTGCTGCCACGCTGTAGCTCTCGTAGACTTCGCGGGAGAGATTGACTGTGCCTGTGGCAGGGTTGTAGTGGTCGGTCAGATGGCCTTCCACGCAGGTCACTTTGACGTCGGTGATACCGTTGTCGTAGAGCATCTTCTCTGCCACTTCGCGGCCTGTCAGTCGCGATCTGAGTAGCACCCGTGAGTAGCGTTTGAACTTAGATTGCAGGTTTGACTGGACTACGAAACTGAGGATGGCTATACCTATAAATAAAATGATGGCCATAAGATGGTTGGGGTGTAAGGGTGGATAATGTGTGGGTGATGCGGTCCTTGATGGATGGAGGTATGGACGTCGCGCACCCTATGCGCTGCAAATATAATGCCGTACTTGGTGATGTCAGGCTAAAGGTACACGCTTTTAGCATTCATTATGATTGTCGGCCTGCCTTTGCCGAACTTTCCCGCGTCGCTCGTTCCGCGCTTCTGGTAGAGTAGACAGGCTGCGGCTCGGGAGTGGAAAGATCAAATCCTTCGGCTTTGCCTTTCCTCTTCGCTCGCCTTGCACTATCTTTAGAGTAGATAGGCTGCGGCTCGGAAGTGGAAAGATCAAATCCTTCGGCTTTGCCTTTCCTCTTCGCTCGCCTTGCACTA
>CAMAMB010000053.1 GCA_945836755.1 uncultured Bacteroidales bacterium | reverse complement strand
TGACAGGACGCGCCGCCTCGCAGAGAGGCCGGCGCGTCCGGCGTGTTTATATATGGGTGGGCTTGCGATGGCGGACGACTAACGCAAAAGTAGGCCCCGTGCAAGAGAGGCTCACGGGAAGCATTGCAGTTTTTCCTGGGCTGCTTCCAGTTTTTACTACATGCCTTGGAGGTATAGCCGGATGCTTGGAGGGGAAGTGACATGCCATGGCGGGGTTGCCGGATGCCTTGGAGGGGAAGTGACATGCCTTGGCGGGGTTGCCGGGAGGCAGGGAAGAAATACTTTATGATTTTGCGGCCGGTCAGAGGCGAAGGCCGTGGGCGCCGGGAAGCCTTTACGAAAGAGATGTGCAGTTTCTTCCTACAACCTTGCACTGATTTTGTAGACAGTTGATATACATGGCGTTACGTATGTAGGATTTGACGTTGTCACCTGCCACAAATGTAGCACCGGGGTCTGCGGCTTGGGGCTGTGGTGCATGGGAGGCGGGGTGCCTGCCGTGCTGAGGCCCGGCTTTGTGAAGCTGACGACCGCGGTGGCGCCCTGCGCTCAGCACAACGTCTGCCATGGGGCGCCGTTGAGACTGAGAGGGATGCCGGGCGTGCCCCGTCCGTGTGCATGCCGGAAGCGGGTTGTGTAAGATGGATGGCAGGTGAGTGTAAGGTGTGTAGGATGTATCTGCCACTCATAATCAGCTGATATAGAGGTGGATGGCGCGATAGTGTAGGTTGTGGCAGAAGAAGTGGTCGTACGAGCGTATTCCTCCGGGACGTATGCTTTTCGGCAGGTGCGGGCCGGCAACGAGAAGAGGCTGCACCCTCTTTGCGGGTGCAGCCTCTATGAGTAGTGGAGTGCAGGGGGATGTGGTCAGCCCCCCTGAGGGGTGTCTGGTTAGTCGGCGAGCTTGGCCTTGATGAACTCGCGGTTGAGCCTTGCGATGTTGGCAATGCTTTCGTTCTTAGGGCATACGGCTTCGCAGGCCCGTGTGTTGGTGCAGTTGCCAAATCCGAGTTCGTCCATCTTGGCTACCATGGCCTTTGCGCGTTTGGCAGCTTCGGGCTTACCTTGTGGGAGCAGGGCGAACTGGCTTACCTTTGAGCTGACGAAGAGCATGGCTGAGCCGTTCTTGCAGGCTGCTACGCAGGCGCCGCATCCGATGCATGTGGCGCAGTCCATGGCCTCGTCGGCGTTCTGCTTAGGTATGAGGATGGCGTTGGCGTCCTGTGGTGCGCCTGTTCGTACGGAGACATAGCCGCCTGCTGCCTGTATCTTGTCGAAGGCTGAGCGGTCGACCATGCAGTCTTTGATGACGGGGAAGGCAGCTGAGCGCCAGGGCTCTACGGTGATGACGTCTCCGTCGTTGAAGCGGCGCATGTAGAGCTGGCAGGTAGTGGCTCCGGTCTCAGTCTTGCCGTGTGGTGTGCCGTTGATATAGAGTGAGCACATACCGCAGATGCCTTCTCGGCAGTCGTGGTCGAAGACGAAGGGCTCTTTACCTTCTTCAATCAGCTCCTCGTTGAGGATGTCGAGCATCTCGAGGAAGGAGGTATCGTCGGGTATGTCGTGCATTTCGCGTTGTTCGAAGTGCCCCGCATCCTTAGGACCATTCTGCTTCCAATACTTTATCGTAAAGCTTATATTTTTAGCCATTGTTGTAGTCTTGTTATAGGTTACGTTATTTACGTGGAGCTATTAGCTCTTATAGTTACGGGTCTTGACTTCGATGGCCTCGTACTTGAGGGGCTCGGTGTACTTGACGGGGTCTTTGTCTTCTCCCTGGTACTCCCAGCAGCTCACGTAGAAGCAGTTTTTGTCGTCGCGTGCGGCCTCACCTTCTTCTGTCTGGTGCTCTTCGCGGAAGTGTCCGCCGCAAGATTCCTCGCGATGTAGGGCGTCGATGGCGATGAGCTGTCCCATGGTGATGAAGTCGTTGAGGCGTAGCGCCTTGTCGAGCTCGATGTTGACGCCTTCGAGTTGGGGTATGAAGAGGTTGGTCTCAAACTCCTTGCGTATGTCCTTGAGGCTCTTGAGTGCCTTTTCGAGGCTTTCCTTGGTGCGTGCCATGCCGACGAGGTCCCACATGATGTGACCGAGCTCTTTGTGGATGGAGTCTACCGACTTCTTTCCCTTGATGCTCATGAGGTGGTTGATGCGGCTCTGTACGGCTTCTTCTGTGGCTTTGAACTCCGGGAGGTCGGTGGAGAAGCGGGGCACGGTGATTTGGTCGCTGAGGTAGTTCTGTATGGTGTAGGGGAGCACGAAGTAGCCGTCGGCGAGGCCCTGCATGAGGGCGGAAGCACCGAGGCGGTTGGCGCCGTGGTCGGAGAAGTTGCACTCACCGATGGCGAAGAGGCCTGGGATGTTGGTGGAGAGTTCGTAGTCAACCCAGAGTCCGCCCATGGTGTAGTGGATGGCGGGGTAGATCATCATGGGGTTGTAGTACTTAACTCCGTTCACTTCCTTGGCGAGCTCTCCGGGGTTGACGTCGGTGATTTCTTCGTACATGTCGAAGAGGTTGCCGTAGCGCTGGAGCACTTGGTCGATGCCGAGGCGGTTGATGGCTTCGGAGAAGTCGAGGAAGACGGCGAGGCCTGTGTTGTTTACGCCGTAGCCTGCGTCGCAGCGTTCTTTGGCAGCGCGGCTTGCCACGTCGCGGGGCACGAGGTTACCGAATGCCGGGTAGCGGCGTTCGAGGTAGTAGTCGCGGTCTTCTTCGGGTATGTCGCTTCCCTTGATTTCGCCGTTCTGGAGGCGTTTGGCGTCTTCTATTTTCTTGGGCACCCAGATGCGTCCGTCGTTGCGGAGGGACTCAGACATGAGGGTGAGCTTAGACTGCTTGTCTCCGTGTACGGGTATGCAGGTGGGGTGTATTTGTACGAAGGCCGGGTTGGCGAAGTATGCTCCCTTGCGATAGGCTGCGATGGCTGCGGAGCAGTTGCATCCCATGGCGTTGGTAGAGAGGAAGTAGGTGTTGCCATATCCGCCTGTGGCGAGGACGACGGCGTGTGCTGCGAAGCGCTCGAGCTGTCCGTTGACGAGGTTGCGTGCGATGATGCCTCGTGCGCGTCCGTCGATGATGACTACGTCTTGCATTTCGTAGCGGCAGTAGAGCTGTACGGTGCCTTCGTGTACCTGGCGCATGAGGGCGGAGTATGCGCCGAGGAGGAGCTGCTGTCCTGTCTGTCCCTTGGCGTAGAAGGTACGGCTTACCTGTACGCCGCCGAAGGAGCGGTTGGCGAGTGTGCCGCCATATTCACGGGCGAAGGGTACGCCTTGTGCCACGCACTGGTCGATGATGTTGGCGCTGACTTCAGCGAGTCGGTAGACGTTGGCCTCGCGTGCACGGTAGTCGCCACCTTTCACGGTGTCGTAGAAGAGGCGGTATACGGAGTCGCCGTCGTTCTGGTAGTTCTTGGCGGCGTTGATGCCTCCCTGTGCTGCGATGGAGTGGGCGCGGCGTGGTGAGTCCTGAATGCAGAAGTTGAGCACGCGGAAGCCCATTTCGCCGAGTGAGGCTGCGGCGGATGCACCGGCCAGACCTGTGCCTACGACGATGATGTCGAGTTTGCGCTTGTTGGCGGGGTTGACTAACTTCTGGTGGGCTTTATAGTTGGTCCATTTCTGTGAAATAGGGCCTTCGGGTATTTTGGAATCAATCATGGTTTCCTTCGATTAGGAATGTGTTACTGTGGGTGAGAAAAGTCTCTGAGTGGAAGTCTCTTGGAGAGCATTCGTCCCGTCGCCTGTCGTGGGGCTGTGCCCGGCGATGTTGCTAAGGGTGGACGGCATGGGCAGGGGCGGGGGAGTGGTGATGGTGCTTACGCAGCGCAGCAGCCGGCGCAGAGGGCGTACTTGAGGGCTACGACTACGAAGATGAGCATCAGCACGGTCACATATACGTTGCCGATAACTCGCCAGCGATTGAACCAAATCTTGCCGCTCCATCCGAGGGTCTGGAGAGCGCTCCAGAAGCCGTGGGTGAGGTGGAACCAGATGGCTGCGAACCATACTAAGTAGATGATGGTGAAGTAGGGGTTGCCGAAGGTGTAGGCCATGATGGCTGCGCCGTCGGTGGCAGGTGTCATCTGGTCGATGTAGGCCATGCCGCCGTTGGCTATCTCGGCAAACATCATGTTGTACCAGAAGTTGAAGAGGTGGAGCGCCATGCCGAGCACGACGATGATGCCGAGCACGAGCATGTTCTGTGAGGCCCATTCTACTTGGGCGGGCTTGCTGGTCACTTCATAGCGGCTGGCGCCACGGGCCTTGCGGTTCTGCAAGGTGAGTACGATGGCGAAGATGAAGTGTAACGCAACGAGGGCGGCCAAACCGAGGGTTGCAGCGATAGCGTACCAGTTGGCGCCGAGCATTTCGCAGACCGTGTTGTAGGCCTCCTCGCTGAAGAGCACAACCAAGTTCATGCAAGCGTGGAACGTGAGGAAGAGGATGAGGGCCACGCCCGTCACCGACATGATTACCTTACGTCCGATGGATGAGTTAGTTAACCACATAAGGGATGAATTGAATTAAGTTGATATAGAGATTGTTTTGAGTCTGAGCGCCCTATGCTGTGCCTTTGGTGGGGCGGTGGGCATGGGGGCAAAGTGTTTCTATGTGCAAAAATATAGGTTTTTTGATATGCGCCCAACTACTTGGCGTTTTTATTTCGGTGCAGGTTACAGGCAGAGCACGACGCGCTGTATGTAGTAGGCGGCTATGCCTGCGAGGTAGCCTACGAGCACTACCCATGAGATGTTTTTGAGATACCAGCCGAAGGTGATTTTCTCGAGCCCCATTACGACCACGCCTGCTGCGGAGCCTATGATGAGCATGGAGCCGCCCACTCCGGCGCAGTAGGCCAGGAGTTGCCAGAAGATGCCATCCTGGGCGAAGTCGCCTATCTCGGCCATGGGGTACATGCCCATACATCCGGCCACGAGGGGCACGTTGTCGACAATGCTGGAGAGCACACCGATGATGCCGGTCACGGCGAAGTGGTTGCCGTCGAAGGCAGTGTTGAGGCCATTGCCTAACCGGGTGAGCACGCCGATGGTTTCGAGGGAGGCCACGGCCATGAGTATGCCGAGGAAGAAGAGGATGGTGCTCATGTCGATGCGTGAGAGCATGTTGGTGACGCGTTTCTGCACGCTGCCCTTCTCGGCGTGGTGGCTGAGGTGGCGGTAGAAGAGTTCGGTGATGGTCCACAGCACGCCGAGCACGAGGAGGATGCCCACGAAGGGCGGCAGGTGGGTGATGCTCTTGAAGATGGGCACGAAGATGAGGCCGCCCACGCCGATGCAGAAGATGAGCTTGCGCTGCTTGTCGCTGAGGCAGTCAGCCTGGCTGCCTTCGTTGCAGCCGCTCTTGACGGTGTCGAGGTTGCCCTTGAGGCGATACTGCAGGAGCAGGGCCGGGATGACCATGGAGACCACGGAGGGCATTATTATCTCCTTGATGACGCCGCCGGCGGTCACGAGTCCTTTGTTCCATATCATGATGGTGGTCACGTCGCCTATGGGGGAGAAGGCACCGCCGCTGTTGGCGGCTATCACCACGAGTGAGGCGTAGACGAGGCGGTCGCCCTTGTCTTTGACCAGCTTGTTGAGTATCATGACCATGACGATGCTGGTGGTCAGGTTGTCGAGCACGGCTGAGAGCAAGAAGGTCATCCAGGCTATGCGCCAGAGCAGCTTGCGCTTGCTGGTGGTCTGGAGCATGCTGCGCACGAAGTTGAAGCCTCCGCTCTGGTCTACCAGTTCGACGATGGTCATGGCGCCCATGAGGAAGAAGAGGGTGGTCGAGGTGGTGCCGAGGTGGTGCTCTATGACGGAGCCTACAGCCAGGCCGACGTTCTGGCCCAGGCCGGGCAGGTATTGCCCGGGGTCGAGCATGAAGAGGGTCCAGCAGGCCACGAACATGAGCAGGGCGATGGCGGCCTTGTTAATCTTGGTAAGGCTCTCGATGGCAATGAAGAAGTAGCCCAGGCAGAAGACGGCTACGATGCAGATGGTGAGTGTGGTCATAGGTGTAGGCGAGCTGTAGGTCGTTTGCTATGAGGGTGGGTTGATGATGGGTTTGTGGGCGGGATGGGTGCCCTTGGTGGCAGCCGGCGCCTTTGTCCCCGCGAAGATACAGATATTTTTGTTAGGTCGGGTTGTCTGCGGGCTGTTTCAGCTTTCCACGATGTACTCGCTCCAGTCTGTGAGCCTCATGTCGCCCTTACGTCGATAGGTGTCGTGCATGGCGAAGGCTGCGGGCAGCAGGTGGTGGGTGTGTCCGCCGTAGTGTCCTGCCAGCTTCATGTACTCTCTGAGCAGTGGTCGGTAGTCGGGGTGGGCTATGGCTATGAGGGCTTCGGCCTTCTCGAGGGCTGTCTTGTTGCGCAGGTCGGCCACTCCGTACTCTGTCACTATGGCGTCCACGTAGTGCTCGGTGTGGTCTACGTGTGAGCAGAAGGGTACGATGGAGCTGATTTTCCCTTCCTTGGTGGTCGACCCGCAGGTGAAGGTGGCCAGCATGGAGTTGCAGGTGAAGTCGCACGAGCCGCCCACTCCGTTCATCATCTTCGTGCCGCAGATTTTTGTGCTGTTCACATGGCCGTAGATGTCCACCTCGATGGCGGTGTTGAGTGAGCATACTCCGAGGCGCGCAATGATTTCCGGGCAGTTGGATATTTCGGAGGGTCTTATGACGAGGCGTCCGCGGTAGTCGTTGATATGGTCGTAGAGGTCTTTGAGGTGGTCGGGGCTGAGGGTGAGTGCTCCAGTCGAGGCTCCCATCACTCTTCCCTCTTTGATGAGGCGCATGGGCTCTTCCTGCAACACCTCGGTGTAGATGTAGAAGTTGGGCACTTCGTGGGAGCGGCCCAGGGCACCCATTACGGCGTTGGCTCCGCTGCCCACTCCGCTCTGCAGGATGAGTTTGTTCCTGAATATGTGGCCTTTCTCCATGTTCCAGAGCAGGAAGTCGGCCACGTGCTCGCCTATGCTGTCGGTCACGGCGGTGGCTTCGGTCATGGTGCGGGCCTCGTCGGGCAGGTGGGTGGGGATGAGGCCCTTGATGTGGTCGGGCGACACCTCTATATAAGGAAGGCCGATGTGTTCGATGGGCTGTGTGATGCGTATCGGCGCTCTGAACCATGGGGCTTCTATCTCGTAGATGTCGTGCATGCCGATGATCTTGGTGGAGTGCCAGGTGTTGAGCTCTATAAACACGCCCTTCTCGGCCAGGCGGCAGATGGTGGGGGCTATGCCGATGCCTGCGGTGAGGTAGATGCGCAGCTTGCCGTGTATCTCTTGCACATCGCAGGCTTCGATGATGCCCCAGCTGATGCGTCCGGTGAGTCCTTGGCGCAGCAGGGTGGCGTTGTCGCTGAGGTTGAGGTCGTTATAGCGCACCTGCCCTTTGTTGAAAGCCTGGCGCAGGTCTTTGTTCACGCTGAAGGGGAGGCGTCGGTCTATGGCGTCGGCCTTGGCCAGCTCGCCGTCGCAGCTGGCGCCGATGCTGGCGCCGGTGACGATGTCCACCTTGAAGGGACGGCCTGCCTCGTGCTCGCGGCGCGCCTTCTCGGCCAGGGCGGGGGTGACCACCTTGGGAGAGCCTGCGGGGCCGAAACCGCCTACTGCCACCAAGTCGCCATGGTGTATCATCGCGGCTGCCTCTGCGGCCGTTATCTCAGGTATTGTCATGGGTGATAGCTGATGGTAATAAGTCTGTTCTACTTTCGAGGCACAAATGTACAGCATATCTTAATGAGTACAAAAAATATACGCCACCAATGCCGCCCATGCCGCGATTATATTCAGTTTCTGCCTTTCGCCTGCCCCCGGGTAGCTTCGCTGTGCCCCTCATGGTCTCACGGCTCGGGGGTGGGAGGGGGGCTGCTCAGCGGACCGGCTCCAAGGCTTCCGCAAAATCCCGGGATGCTTCCAGTTTTTACGGCAAGCATTCGCGTGGTCCGCCGTGGCCTGCGCCTCTTCCGGGCCTTGCCCTCGGAGGTGTCGGAGGGCGGGCCCGGCTTCCGGGCGATAGGGGGTGCCACGCGCCTCGGGTGGCTGTGGCGGTCGGCCTGCGGGGTTAAAATGCCGGGTTTGGGCAGTGGAGGCCTCGGGCGCTTGGTGTTTTTGACCAAAACTCCTACCTTTGAGGGCTCTCTGCCGCGAAGGGGTGGCCACCACCTCTGTGGCGGCCGGCGTCCCCTTCCCAGCTAATCATAGTCTCATGGCCTCATCGTCGCTCAAAGAGAAAACTGCCAACGGCCTCTTCTACGGGGCGGTCAGTCAGGGCGGCCAGCAGGTGCTCAACCTCGTGTTCGGCATCTTCCTGGCCCGGCTGCTGGCGCCCGACGACTACGGCGTGATAGGCATGTTGGCCATCTTTGCCCTCATTGCCACCACGCTCCAGGAGAGCGGCTTCATCAGCGCTCTCAACCGCAAGGAGGAGGCTACTCCGGCCGACTTCAACGCCGTCTTCTGGTTCAACGTGCTCTGCGCGCTTGTGGTTTACGCTGTGCTCTATGCCTGTGCCCCCCTCATAGCGGCGTGGTTTCGCCTGCCAGTGCTGGTGCCCCTGTCGAGGCTTTACTTTCTGAGCTTCGTGATATCGGCGGCCGGCACGTCGGCGCGGGCCTGGCTGTTCCGCCGCATGATGGTGCGCCAGGCGTCCATGGTCACCCTCTTCTCCCTCTTTCTGAGCGGGGTGGCAGGCGTCAGCTTGGCCTGGATGGGGTTTGCCTACTGGGGCATAGCCATCCAGAACCTCGTCTACTGCTTCTTCGTCACCGCCGGCAGCTGGTGGTTTGCACGCTGGCGCCCCTCCCTCGACATCGACCTGCGGCCGCTGCGAGGCATGATAGGCTTCAGCTCGCGCCTGCTGGCCACCAACATCTTCACCCACGTCAACAACAACCTCTTCAGCCTCTTCTTCGGCCGCCTCTACGGCGAGCGGGCCGTGGGCTACTACAACCAGGCCAACAAGTGGACGGGCATGGGTTACACCTTCCTCACGGGCATGATATGGAACGTGGTGCAGCCGCTCTTTGCCCGCATCCCGGCCGAAGCCCTCGACAGCAAGCAGCGCATGTTTCGCAAGATGCTCCGGCTTACGGCCTTCCTCTCCTGCCCGGCCCTCTTCGGGCTGGCGCTGGTGGCGCCGGAGTTTATCGTGATTACCATCACGGCCAAGTGGCTGCCCAGTGCCCGGCTCATGCAGCTGCTCTGTGTGGGCGGCGCCTTCGTACCCATCGCCTCGCTGTACTCCAACTTCATCATCAGCCAGGGGCGCAGCGGGGTCTATATGTGGAATACCATCGCCCTCTGTCTTGCCCAGCTGCTCCTGCTCTTCATGCTCTATCCCTACGGCGTGCAGGTCATGGTCGCTGCCTACGTGGCCGCCAATGTGCTGTGGCTCTTTGTGTGGCACCACTTCCTGCAACGTCTCATTCCGTTACGCCTCATCGATGCCGTGCGCGATGTGCTGCCCTTCGCCGTAGTGGCCGCGCTGGCCATGGCGTTGGCTCAGGGGGCGGTCCGGCTGCTCGATGGCGGCCTGTGGTTGAGCCTGGCGGTCAAGGTGAGTGTGGGCGCCGGCGTCTACCTCCTGCTCATGCGCCTGCTCGGGGCCCAGATCATGGCCGAGTGTGTGGGCTTCCTGCACGACAAGTGGCGCCGCAAGGGCTGAGTCCCCGGCCGCAGCCTCCCCATGCCGCCGGTGTTGCGCCCCCTCCGGCCTCTGTCGCCGCCCCTTTATCCTTCGTCGCCCCTCCATGTAACCTTCGCAGCAGCCTCTTCAGCCTTCATCGCGCCCCTCCGGCTGCCCGTCTGATTATGCCAAACATTATCCCATCATAGCGTTATGTCTTCCCTACACCCTACCACGACGGCTCACCTCAAGAGCCGCTTCACGCTGCTGATAGCCGCTCTGACGGCCATAGCGCTCCTGCTCCTCTTCATGCCGCGCGACACCAAGTTCGGCTACGAGTACGAAGAAGGCCGACCGTGGCGCTACAACTCACTCATAGCCACCTTCGACTTCCCCATCTACAAAGGTCCCGACGAAGTGAAGGCCGAACGCGACAGCGCCCTGCGGCGCTTCATGCCCTTCTATGTGAAAGACGAGGGCGTGGCTTCCCAGCAGGTCAAGGCCCTGCTGGCTGACTACGAGGCCGGACGGCTGCAGGCGGTGCCCCCTTCCTGCCTGCGCCACGTCACACGCCTCATGGGCGAGGTGTACGAGGCCGGCATCCTGCCCTCCGCCGAGCTCTCGCAGATGGCGGCCCACCGGGTGGGCGGCCTGCGCCTGATACAAGGCACAGAGGCTGTGACCATCCCCTTGGCGCGTTTCTACTCCACCCGGGCGGCCTATGAGTATATCATGAATGCCGACACGCTCCACTTCTCGCGTGAGCAGCTCGCCACCCTTACTCTCAATCGCTACTTGGAGCCCAACATGAGCATAGACTCCGCCAAGACGGCGGCGGCCCGGGCCGATGCCATAGCCTCTGTCTCGCCTGCCGAGGGCATGGTACAGAGCGGACAGCGCATCATCGACCGTGGCGAGATAGTCTCCCCCCAGCAGTACCGCATCCTCAAGTCGTTTGAGCAGGAGACCATGCGGCGCAGCGAGCCCGACGAGGGCTTCTGGAGCATCCTGGCCGGTCAGTTCCTGTTTATCTTCTGTGTGCTGTCAGCCCTCGTGGCCTATCTGCGCCTCTTCCGCCGCGACTACCTCCACTCTCCCCACAGCATCTGGCTCCTGCTGACGCTCATCACCGTCTTCCCCCTGCTCACCTATGTCATGGTAGACCATAAGTATCTTAATGTCTACATGATACCGTACGCCATGGTGCCTATCTTCGTGCGTATATTCCTTGACTCGCGCACGGCCTTCATTGCCCTCATTTGTAGCACGATGCTCAGCTCATTTGTGCTGCACTCCAACTACGAGTTCCTGCTCATACAGATAGTCTCGGGCTTCACGGCCATCTGTGCCCTGCGCGAGCTCACAGAGCGGTCGCAGTTGCTGCGCGTGGTGCTCTTCGTGGTGCTCTCGGCAGAGATGGTGCTCCTGGGCTACGACCTTGCCCAAGGCATCTCGCTCAGCCACCTCGACAGCAGCCCCTTCATCTATTTGGCCATCAACGGCGCCGTCCTGCTCTTCGCCTATCCCCTGCTCTACATGATAGAGAAGCTCTTCGGCTTCACCTCGGGCGTCACCCTCATCGAGCTTTCCAACACCAACAACACGCTCCTGCGCCGCATGTCGAAGGAGGCACAGGGCACTTTCATACATTCGCTCCAAGTGGCCAACCTCGCCGCAGAAGTGGCCGAGAAGATTGGCGCCAAGACACAGCTCGCACGCACCGGAGCCCTCTACCACGACGTGGGCAAACTGCTCAACCCGGCCTTCTTCACCGAGAACCAGTCGGGCGTCAACCCCCACGACGAACTTACAGAGGAGCAATCGGCGGCCATCATTATCAGCCATGTCACTGAAGGCGTCAGGCTGGCCGACAAGTACCACCTGCCCTCCGTCATACGCAACTTCATAGTGACCCACCACGGCCGAAGCACCACCAAGTACTTCTTTATCAAGTGGAAAAACAATCACCCCGACGAGCCCATAGACGAGGCGGCCTTTACCTACCCGGGTCCCAATCCGCAGACGCGTGAACAGGCCATCGTCATGATGTGTGATGCCGTCGAGGCTACTTCACGCTCCCTCAAAGACTTCTCGGAAGAGAGCATAAAGGCATTGGTAGACAAGATAGTAGACGCCCAGATGGCCGAGGGATACTTCCGCGAGTGCCCCATCACCTTCCGCGACATAGCCGATGCCAAGCGCGTGCTCGTAGACAGCCTCAAGACCATCTACCATACACGTATAGCCTATCCTGATGAGCGTAAACCTGCCGCCACGCCCCTGCGCCGCCCCTCCTTCTTCGGTCGGTATGCCCAGGGCGGCCTATCCTAACAGGACGCGGCCGGCCCGGCGGCCCAGCAGGCGCCTCAGCCCGTAGACCGTCGACCAGCTCGCCGCCAGCACAACGAGCCCGGCCACAGGCACACGTAGTACACGGCCGACCAGATGACGAAGGGCAGGAGCACCCGCGGTATGCGCTTACGGTAGAAGGCCTTCATGTCAATCGACGGCGCGCTGCCGCTCACGCCCTTGTGCTTGAGCAGCAGCGCGCCGGTCAGCATGACGAAGAGGGGCACGCACGGACGCACCAGCGCCCCGTAGATGCTGCCCCACAGGGTATATTCATGAGTGGCGATGCCCGCTCCGTAGGTGGCTGCGGCGTTGAAGGGGTCGCAGGTGTGGCAGCAAATGAGCAGGATGAAGGCTGCCAGACGAATGAGGTCGAGGTGGTAGAGGCGTGTGTCCATCATAGATGTTTGTCGGTCAGTTCCCATGGCGGCTTCTCCCCGGGGCCTGATGGCTGCGAGGGTGGCGGCGTCCGGCGGTAGTATGAAATAAAAAAATGGCTACTACGCGTCATCACGACGCATAGTAGCCTCACAGAACTTATATAGAGATGAAAAAACTATCCTTGACTTGTGGCTTACGGGTGCGATAGGCTGTGTGGAGGTCAAGAGCCTTTATCTTCCCTTTTTGCAATGCAAAGGTAGCATCATCCTGCTTAACAACCAAGCCTTCGTAAGACTTTTTTAATACTTTAATAATGGCGAAATTATTTGCCATGAGTTTCCCCTCTTCTGTCACGGATTAGCTGAATTTCGTCGCCGGTTATGGAGATTTTGTGTGCACGATAGAGGGAGCCGATAGCGCGTTTGAAGGTCTTCTTACTCACTCCGAAGCGTTCGGCGATGGCCTCGGGGCTGCTGTGGTCGGAGAAGGGTAGCCGGCCGCCCACAGCCTGCAGCTCTTCGAGCAGGTCGGCAGCGAAGTCGCGGAAGCGGGTCTTTCCGATGGGCTGGATGGAGAGGTCGAGCTTGCCGTCGGGCCGCACGTTGACCACGGTGCAGTTGAGCACATCGCCTGTGTGGGGCTCTGTGCCGAAGAGCTGGTCGTCGTAAATCTGTCCGGGATAGCCGTTGTTGACGATGACTTTGAAGCCGAGGTCGGTCTTCTGCTGCACGAGGGCTTCCACCTGAAGGCCGCGGTGGAACATGGCCGTGGTAGCCGGCCGCAGATAGCGCTCCACCTTGGCCGACCCCACGATACGGTGGGTCTCTTCGTCTATGTGTACGTGGACGATGTAGGAGCGCCCTTCCTCCATGGGTTTCTTCTGCTCGCGGAATGGCACGAAGAGGTCTTTCATAAGTCCCCAGTGCAGGAAGGCCCCGTACTCATTGACCCAGGCCACGCGCAGATAGGCAAAGTCGCCCACGCGGGCCAGCGGGGTCTCCATCGTGGCCACTAAACGCTCGCTCTGGTCGAGGTAGACGAAGACGTCGATGGCGTCGCCCACCTTCATCCTGCGGTCTACATACTTGTGGGGCAGGAGTATCTCTCCCACCTCGCCTGCGTCGAGAAAGGCGCCGTGGTCGCTGAAGCGGTTGATGCGCAGTGTGTTGTAGTCGCCTAAGTGTATCATTCTTCTGAAGGGGATGCGGGTTGGTCCGTCCGGCCGAGGTCGTCGCGCAGGCGCTCGTCAATTTTCAGCCCGTCGGTCAGGTGGATGGTGCGGTCGGTCAGCAGGGAGAGCTGCTCGTCGTGGGTCACGATGACAAAGGTCTGCTTCAGCTCATCGCGGAGTCGGAAGAAGAGCCGGTGCAGCTCGTCCTTGTGCATGGTGTCGAGGCTGCCGGAAGGCTCGTCGGCCAGGATGACGTGGGGCTCGTTGATGAGGGCGCGAGCCACTGCCACTCGCTGCTTCTCGCCTCCCGAGAGCTGCGCGGGCTTGTGGTGGGCGCGCTCGGCCATGCCGAGATAGTCGAGCAGCTCCATGCCGCGCTTCATGGAAGCTGAGCGGGGCCGACCGTCGATGAGGGCTGGCAGCACCACATTCTCTAAGGCCGAAAACTCGGGCAGCAGCTGATGAAACTGGAACACGAAGCCTATGTGGCGGCAGCGGAAGCGGGCGAGCTTGTTGCCGCTGAGGCTTAGCACATCCTCACCGGCTATCTCGAGGCTGCCCCGGTCGGGCTTGAGCAGGGTGCCCATGATCTGGAGCAGGGTGGTCTTGCCTGCGCCGCTGGGCCCCACGATGCTCACCACCTCTTGGGGCGCAATGTGGAGGTCTACCCCTTTGAGCACTTCCAAGGGGCCGAACGACTTGTGTATCTGACGTAGGGTTATCATGTCTGATGGGGTAAGGATAAGGATGAGCCGGGCGGCTATCGGTGGTGCAGCAGGGATGAGGCTCCTTGAAGGGTCAATCTACATGTACATCTAAGATTTTCTACATGTACATGCCGTTAAAACTACATGTACA
>CAMAMB010000052.1 GCA_945836755.1 uncultured Bacteroidales bacterium | reverse complement strand
TGCACTATCTTTAGAGTAGATAGGCGGCGGCTCGGAAGTGCAAAGGTCAAATCCTACGGCTTTGCCTTTTCACTTCGCTCACCTTGCACTATCTTTGCAAATCAAATCGGAATGCTCCCCTACGGGGCAGCTGTTACATGGGTGAAAGCATGTGCCGCCATATACTACAAATGCCAACCTTCACCCTACTCTCTCAACAATCAGACCCTCCACGCCCCGGACAAGTGCGTGGCAGAGGTCATAGTGCTATCACTCTCTTGAAACACTTTATACTCCCACTCGTCTTGAACCTCCTCTTCGGCATATCGTCAGTCAAAGCACAAAAGACAGAGAGACTGCCCTCTGACTCTGACATGGTGCAATATCTAAGTCGGGAGTTTGACGTGACATTTACAGACAACAACCGCATCGTGCTCTTCAAGGACGGTAAGGAGAAGTTTGCCGATTTATTTGCCGCCGTGCGTCAGGCCCGCCATAGCATCCACTTAGAATACTTCAACTTCAGGAACGACAGTGTGTCGCGCGAGCTCTTCACCCTGCTCATAGCCAAGGCAGCCGAGGGAGTCAAGGTGCGTGCCCTCTTCGACGGCTTCGGCAACAGTTCCAACAACCGCCCGCTGCTCAAGCGCCACCTGGACTCTCTACGCCACAGTGGCATAGAGATTTACGAGTTTGACCCCATCCGATTTCCATGGGTCAATCATGTGCTTCATCGCGACCACCGCAAGATAGTGGTCATCGACGGCTTAGTGGCCTACACAGGCGGCATGAATGTAGCCGACTATTACATCACGGGAAAGCCTGAGTTTGGCGAGTGGCGCGACATACACTGCCGGGTGGAGGGCGACGTAGTGGCCCAGCTGCAAGGGGTATTCATTAACTTCTGGAACAAGGTGACCCGTCAGGAAGTCAGTGGCCCGGAGTATTATCCGGGCGAACGCAACGCCCGTGAGCTCTTCGACAGCCTGCCACCCGACACCGACTCCACAGCCGGGAAGAAGAGGATAGGCCTTGTCAACTGCGACCCAAGCCAGAAACCACGCATCATACACGACACCTTTGTCCGGGCCATCGACCACGCCGAAGAGCAGATACTCATAGTCAACCCCTACTTTACCCTCTGCCGCCACATCAAGCGAGCCCTGAAGCGGGCTGCCAGACGAGGAGTCGACATACAGATTATGGTATCGGCCAAAAGCGACATCCCCGTCACCCCCCGTATCGTGGAATACACAGTGCACAAGCTCATGAAGAGCGGCGCCAAGATATACTTCTTTGAGGGTGGCTTTCACCACAGCAAGATTATGATGGTGGACCGACGGTATACCTTCATGGGCTCGGCCAACCTCAACAGCAGAAGCCTCAGCTTCGACTACGAGTGTAACCTGCTCGTGGCCGACACCTGCTCGACCAACCACCTCATCGACATCTTCAACCACGACAGAGACCATCGCTGCTACCGGCTCACCCCGGAGCGCTGGAAGCAGATGAGTAAGTGGAAGCGCTTCAAGGGCTGGCTGTTCCACTATCTCACCCCCTTTGTCTGGAGAGAGCCGGGCGACCGGTCGTATCCGAGAAGCGAAGACGACGCCCTTTGCGACTTCTACCCACCTGTTCCTCACAGCCATGCGTAACCACACATTCAACATTGTCAAAGCCTTGGCCATCATCCTTGTGGTGGCCTGCCATGCGGGCGGTCCTGCATGGTTCAACCATACGGTCTTTCTGTTCCATGTGCCCGTGTTCTTCATCTGCGCAGGCTACTTCTTCCACACCAAGTATCTGAACGACGAGCGCACCTTTGTGGTCAGGCGTTTAAGAGGGCTGTACGTGCCCTTCGTAAAGTGGAGCCTGTTCTTTCTGATTATACACAACGTGCTCTTCCCCATAGGATTGCTCAGTGAGACCTACGGCAACAGTGGCGGCGGAGTGACCCATCCCTTCACCCTGCATCAGACGGTGCAACACGCCATAAGCATAGTGTGTAACATGTCGGGGTACGACCCCTTCCTCGGCGGTACGTTCTGGTTTTTCCGTGCGCTGCTCCTGTCGTCCATCGCGTTTCTACTCCTTTTTAAGTTGCTCCGCCGGCTCACCGCCTTCAGCAGCGACAAAGCCGCAGGCTGGGGCATTGCGCTGATAGCCCTGCTGATGGCGTATGTCAAGGTGGACGGCCCCTACAGCCTGACCGGCATCGCCCAGGGAGGCTACCGCGAACTGATGGGCCTCTTCTTCATGGGCGTGGGTTTCCTCTTCCGGCAGTATGGCCTGCCACGTGGCAAATGGTGGCTGATGGCCGGCTGCGTCGTGGTGGGGCTCAGCGCAGCCTATCTGCCCACGTCGATGGCCTGGAACCCCACCCTTACACAATTTTTATCGCTCCCCCTGCCCGCCATCTGCGGATTTGTCATACTATTCATCGTGGCCGACAAACTGAATGGCAGATTACACCCCGCAGCCACAGAACCGCCAGCTGACGCCGACAGATGGCCTGCAGGCCTATCCTATGCAAGCCACGACAGACCGGAGGCAGTGTCCCCCGCCACCACACCCGCCGGCGGCGAAGACGAGGAGCCACTGCCACATATACCCGCCAACCCCATTCTGCTGACGGCCAACCGGCTGCGCACGAGGATATCCTCTATAGTTTTGAGGATGCAAAATACTATTACACAGCTAATTGACAAGGTTGACAGGAAGCTTCACTTTAGCAAAAACATTGCGCACGCGCTTTGCTACATAGGCGAACGCACCCTCTACATATTTGCCTTCCATCTGCTGGCTTTCAAGGTGGCGGGCGCTATCAAGATAGGCATTTACAGCCTGCCCTGGGAGGCCCTCGGCGGTCATCCTTATGTGCTTCAGCCTGCCAACAATGCCCTCATCTTCCTACTCTACACGGTGTGCGGCGTGGGCCTGCCTCTGCTCTGGATAGCAGGTTACCGGGCCACTATCGGCCATATCGACCTGCCTTTCACCCACTGGGCTGACCTCAGCCTTCAGGCCATAGCAAAGGTGCTGAGTGGCGGAGGCATGGGGCTGAGACGCACAGCCCGCTTCTGTGCCACCGGCATCAGCACCATGGTAAGAAACGTCTGGTCAAGCTTCTGCCAGACCATCAAAGACATAATGGACGCCAGCAACACCGCAGACGAATAGGCCGGCCACTCGTTCGACTACCCACTTCCTCCCCCATCGCTCCGTCGCACGAAGGCCTGGGCCTCAGCCCCATTTAGAAAGAATTAGCGCTAAAAATTTTACTAATCCGGTGGCTTGACGTACCTTCGCAGAAAATTTATCAAACTGACTTTCTTCCACGAATGAATACCTTCAGACGTTCCCTCCAAGGGAGCCTTCTATGCCGGCATACTTTCACCGCTATCAGGGTAAGTATGCTTTGTTGTATCTCCATATTTATGGCCTGCTGTCTCGCCTTCCAGTCGTGTAACGATGAGGACACCTATGCAGACAAGCGCGAGAGAGAAAACGCCAACATCAACTCGTTCCTCAAAAGCGGCACTCAAATTCTTGACGACGAGACCGGCGAGGTATTACTCGACGTGCCCGGACAGATTAAGACCATCAGCGAGGCCACTTTCCACGCTCAGGACAGCACCACCTCGGTGGAAAACAATGAGTATGTATACTTCAGAAAGTCAGGCGTATACATGCAGATATTAGACAAGGGCGAAGGCAAAAAGATGGAAGACGGCGACGACTTCGACATCATCGTAAGATACATAGAATACAACATTGCCTCCGACACCATCCAGACCACCAACCACTCCATCACTCAGGAGATGCAGCCCGACATCATGAGCTGTAGCCGAAACTACGGCGTGTTCTCCGGCAGCTTCGTCAGTGGCAAGATGTACTCGACGTACGCATCAGCAGCCGTACCCGCAGGCTGGCTCATCCCCTTGGAGTATATCAACCTGGGGCGTGACACACGCCGACTGGCCCATGTGCGTCTCATCGTACCCAGCCCCCAGGGACACGCCAACGCCTCGGCCAACGTATATGCCTGTTTCTACGACCTCATCTTGCAACGAGGCCGCAGATAAACCCTATACCGACGACACATGGCAGACGGCAACTACAATCGCAGCATCCTACCCTATCGACAGTATGACAGCGGACTGAAGGCCGGCAAGGCACAGACGCTCACCAAAGCCTGTCGCGCGCTTCGGGCCCTGCTCGAAGAAGACGGCCGAAGCGCCCAAGACATCGAAAGCTTCATGAGCCGTTTCCGCCAAAGGCTCACCACCTAACCGCCCCAAGCCACAGATGCCCGCAGCCCCACACGTTACAAGCCACTCCTAAATCTATTCCTCATAATATGACACCCGATTTCACCCGCGACCGTGTAGTAATGGACGGCCTCACCTTTGACGACGTCCTCTTAGTACCTGCCTACTCCGAAGTGCTTCCTCGCGAAGTGTCAATGGCGACCAAGTTTTCGCGCCATATCGACCTCCAGATCCCATTTGTCACTGCCGCCATGGATACAGTGACTGAGGCCCCAATGGCCATAGCCATCGCTCGCGAAGGTGGCATCGGTGTCATTCACAAGAACATGAGCATCGAGGAGCAGGCACGCCAGGTGGCCATCGTCAAGCGTGCAGAGAATGGCATGATCTATGACCCCGTGACCATCAAGCGCTATAAGACCGTGGCCGACGCCTTAGCCATGATGCACGAATACCACATCGGAGGCATCCCCGTGGTAGACGACGACATGCACCTCGTAGGTATCGTGACCAACCGCGACCTGCGTTTCGAAACACGCACCGACAAGCGCATTGACGAGATCATGACCTGCCAAAATCTGGTGACCACTACTACACAGACCGACCTCAATGCCGCAGCCAAGATACTTCAAGAAAACAAGATAGAGAAGCTCCCCGTGGTGGCTGCTGACGGACGCCTCGTAGGACTTATCACCTATAAGGACATCACCAAGGCCAAGGACAAGCCCATGGCCTGCAAAGACTCCAAGGGACGCCTCCGCGTGGCGGCAGGCGTTGGTGTTACAGCCGACACCATGGAGCGCATGGAGGCTCTCATCGCTGCCGGCGCCGATGCCATAGTCATTGACACCGCCCACGGCCATTCCAAATCTGTCATTGAAAAACTTCGCGAGGCCAAATCCAGCTTTACCGGGGTTGACATCGTGGTGGGTAACGTGGCCACCGGTGAGGCAGCACACATGCTGGCAGAAAATGGCGCCGACGCAGTCAAAGTGGGCATAGGCCCGGGTTCCATCTGCACCACCCGCGTGGTGGCAGGTGTGGGTGTGCCGCAACTCTCTGCAGTCTACGATGTGGCCTGCGCCCTCAAAGGCACAGATGTGCCCCTCATCGCCGATGGTGGCCTGCGCTACTCCGGCGACATCGTCAAAGCACTCGCTGCAGGCGGCTACTGCGTCATGATAGGATCGCTCGTGGCCGGTTGTGAGGAAAGCCCGGGTGAGACCATCATCTTCAACGGGCGCAAATTCAAGACCTACCGCGGCATGGGCTCTCTCGAAGCCATGGAGAATGGGTCGAAAGACCGTTACTTCCAGGGCAATGTCAAGGAAGTGAAGAAGTTGGTGCCTGAAGGCATCGCCGGACGAGTTCCCTACAAAGGCTCTGTGCAGGAAGTAATCTACCAGCTTGTCGGCGGCTTGCGCTCAGGCATGGGCTACTGCGGCGCCCCCACCATTGAGCGTCTCCACGAGGCTAAGTTTACCCGCATCACCGGCGCCGGCGTGCTCGAAAGCCATCCCCACGACATCACCATCACCAGCGAAGCACCTAACTACAGCCGCCCAGGCGAATAAGCCACCGGGCATCAATGAAATGAAGGCTCTCTCACTCTGCGTATGAAAGGGCCTCACCACACGAATAGACAATCATATCTCTCCCGAAGAGGCCACCTCTCTTCCTTCAATAGATAATACTACCACACAGTGAAAAAGTTATTCTTGACTATAGGGTTCGCTCTCACAGCCATTCCCATCATGGCACAGAGCAACGACCCCGTTATCATGACCGTAGCCGGCAAGCCCATCACCAGGGCCGAATTTGAGTACTCCTTCCGCAAGAACGGCAGTGTAGAAGGCGCCGTGGAGAAGAAGACCGTAGAGGAATATGTGCCCATGTTCATCAACTATAAGCTCAAAGTGGCAGCAGCTGAGGCAGCTCACTTGGACACCCTCAGTTCGTTCCGCAAAGAGTTTCTCACCTACCGAGACATGCAGCTAACCCCCTACATGGTGGACAGCGCATATATCGACTCCGTGGCACACGTAGTCTTTGACAATACGCTCAAACAGACAGGCGGCAAAGACCTTTACGCCCCGGCCCACATTCTCATACAGCTCTCCCAGAAGGCCACTGAGACAGAAAAACAGCAAGCCCAGGCCAAGGCCGACTCTCTCTGTAATGCCCTCAAAGCCGGGGCAGACTTTGCCGATTTAGCCAAACGCTTCTCAAACGACAGACAGTCTGCCTCACGAGGAGGACAATATCCCCTCATCGGCCCGGGAGCCATGCCCAAAGAATATGAAGAAGCGGCCTATGCCCTCGAAGTGAATGAAGTCTCTACCCCCGTACTCACAGACTTTGGCTACTTCATCATCAAAGTCACTGAACGACGTCCCTTCAAAGACTACACCGAATGGAAAGATGAGATTGTGGCCATGCTCAAAAGTCGCGGCATCGAAGAACAGTCGGCCGAGGCACGCATCAAGAAGATGGTTGACGATTCTCAAGGACAACTCACCCGCGAGGCTATACTCGACAGCGTCATGAATGCACACATAGATGGTAACCCCTCGCTTCGTTACCTCATCCAGGAATACTATGATGGGCTCCTGCTCTATGAAGTGAGCAAGAGACAGGTGTGGGATGTGGCAGCTGCCGACACTGTAGGCCTTGAAAACTGGTACAAGACGCACAAGAAGAAGTACCAGTGGACCGAGCCACGCTTCAAAGGCTATGTCATTCATGCCAAAAACGAGGCTACACTCAAGAAGGCCACTAAACTTCTCAAGAAAAGCAAAGGCGACAGCTGGCGACAGGTCCTGAAAGACGACTTCAACAAAGACAGCCTGACTGTCAATGTCAGCGGGCCCTATCTCTGCAAGCAAGGCGAAAATCGTTATATCGACGCTCACATCTTTGGGGTAGACAAAAAGTTGTCACCTCTGCGTGGCCTCACCATATCCACGGCAGTAGGCAAGAAACTCAGCCAACCCAAATCGTGGGAGGACGTCAAGACCGACGTGCTTAACGACTACCAAAGCCATATGGAGAAACAATGGGTAGAAGAGCTCCGCACCCGCTTCCCATTCACCATCAACCAACAAGAAATCAATAAGATAAAAGACTGATGGCTAAATATCTCCTCACCCTACGCGGCCTTACCGCAGCCCTCATACTCGCCCTCCTACCCCTTCACGGCTATGCCCAGAAGAACATAGTCGACGAGGTGATTTGGGTTGTTGGCGATGAGCCCATTCTGCTCTCCGATGTGGAAGAAATGCGCATCAGCTCAGAGCTTGCAGGCCAGCCATTCACCAATCCCTATTGCGTCATTCCTGAGCAGATAGCCATACGCAAACTCTTCCTCCACCAAGCAGCCATCGACAGTGTCAGCGTCAGCGAGGGTGATGTAATCAGGGGAGTTGACGATCGTATCAACCAATTCATCAATGACTATGGTTCACGCGAAGCAGTGGAGCAAGCTGCACAAAAGACCATCCCCCAGCTACGTGCCTCCCTCAAGAAACAATACCGCGAGGAGAGTATGGTCGAGCAGGTGCGGTCAACCTTGACCTCCAAAGTGGCAGCTACCCCGGCTGAGGTACGCGACTTCTTCAAGAATATGCCGGAAGACTCCCTCCCTTTTATCCCTACACAGGTGGAGGTCCAGATTATCACCAGCCAGCCTAAGGTGACACGCGAAGAGGTGGAGCGCATTGAGGAACGTCTCAGAGAATTTGCCAGCAGCGTCAATAAAGGCGAGGCAGACTTCTCCACCCTCGCAAAGCTCTATTCTGAAGACGGCTCAGCAAGAGCAGGCGGCGAGCTCGGATACAGCGGTCGCAATCAATGGGTTCCCGAATTTGCCAATGTTGCTTTTAGCCTCAACGACCCTAAGAAGGTCTCCAAGATTGTACGTACAGAATTTGGCTATCACCTCATACAACTCATTGACAAACGAGGCGACAAGGTCAATGTGCGTCACATCCTGCTCAAGCCCCAGATCGAAGAAAGTGAGTTTGAGAAGGGAATAGCTCGGCTTGACTCCATAGCTGACGACATTCGCCAAGGACATTTCTCCTTCGAAGCAGCAGCTGCCATGCTATCTGACGACAAGGATACGCGCAACAACCACGGTCTCATGGCCAACCTTGAAGCCCGCACCCGTAGCCTCACCTCACGCTTCCAGATGAAGGACCTTCCCCAGGATGTAGCCAAAGTAGTAGATACACTGCAAGTCGGTCAAATCTCAAAGGCCTTCCGAATGACAAACTTCAAGGGACAGACAGTCTGTGCTGTCGTTCGGCTCAAGAACCGCATAGAAGGACATCACGCTAATATCACTGAGGACTATCAGGTGCTTGCAGACAAGGTCATTGACAAAAGAAGGGAGGAGAAACTCACTAAGTGGATACAGGATAAGATCAACGCCACCTACGTTCGCATCAACCCAGACTGGCGCAACTGCGACTTCCTCTATAAAAACTGGGTAAAGTAACCTCGGCAACATATACAAGACCTGCCTCCAAATATCCCTCAGAAAAGGATAAACAGTTCCAAAACTTCGGATACTGCCTACATGAAAGCCAGGAAGCACAAGTTGTTCAGGAAGGGGCTGGCATAGAACCAGTTATTGGGCACTGCAAGAGCGACCATCGTCTGGGACGGAACTTCTACAAGGATCTTTTCGGAGACTCGACTCTATAAATGTGATGCTCGCCGCTGCCGCATATAACCTCAAAAGAGCCATGAGGCTCCTTTTGTGCCTCCTCAGATGGGTCATCAAGAGGCTCATGGCAGAGGGGCAATGGCCAGTTAACACAGGCAATGCATGTACATGTGTCCATGCATGAAGTTTTTTAAGGCTCGACTACATATACAGATTGAAGATAGACATGAGTATTTTGGCTCTCCATCTTCTCTATTCGACAAATATACACGAGAGGAGATAGGTATCTCACAAGCGGCATTGAACAACTATTTCAGCAAGTTGGAAGAGAATGATGAACCCATATATAAGAACAAAAAGTGTACCATAAGAAAAGGTACACTCTATGTAAAACCCACCACAAGGGGGCGCAAGAAGCAAAACGATTGATTTGCTTAAGTTGATAATTATGTGATTAAATTAGCAACGATTTTAATTTACAGAACAATGGAAATTTCAACATTAAGTTCATCAACTTTTATAAACATATTGTGTATTCACTCATTTCTTTATGTACTTTTAATTTATAAATTTCGAGAATTTGCTTCTAGAAATCCTAAAATTACAGAATTAAACAACACTGCTACTATTGGATGGAAAAAGCAAACATTCTTAATGCTATCTATACTTTTAGGTACAATGTTTGGTTATCTATTTTTTGTTGATAGTAAGACAAAAGAAGAAATTAAATCTAATCATATAATACCCAAAACTATCAGTATTGCATTAGCACTCTCATGTATTACACTACTTGTAATAAATTTAACAATACTTTCAAGCAATATCAATGGAACACTTCCTTATCATGTAGACCCAATAGCATTTTTACAAGCACCAATAATAGGGTATGAAACAGCAACACAATATTATATCCATAAAACATTTAACGACTTTTTCACATGTATAATATTTGCTGTTTATGCCTACAAATTCAGGTGGTCTGACACAAAGTGGTACACGAAAATTAGAAAGGGAATTGGCTATGCATTATTGTATGCGCTGGTTTTATCAATAACGGACATACATTATTTTGAAATTCCAGAGTTATTACCATATGTAATAATTGGAATATTAAGTATTTTACTAACCAAAAACTATAAGATTAAGAGAAACATCGATAATAAGGAAGGTGGTATTATGAAAAAGAATGAGACAAAGAATGATTTTGCAGAAAACCATAAAAGCCCTGAGGTAGACATGGATACCCCAAAAGAAATACATAATACAGCAACTTCCAATACAATTATCCACAAAAGGGAGATTAAAACAATCTCCATTATAAAAAGATTTATGCGAAACATAATATCATATTTAAGAAAGATGTTTATATCAAAGAGCACCAAAGGAGAAACACAAAATATCGCAGATGAAAGCAAGTGCAATTCTATAATTGATAGGTATAATCAATTGAGCAATGGACAGAAATGGTGGGCATCTATCTGCGCTTTGTACTTTTTTGTAACACTTCTTTTATGTGGTATTGCCGCTTTTGATGAAGCAGATTTGGGCTTTGGATCATTCCTAACATTTGATTTTATAATCCCACTTGTTATATACATAATATATTTCTCATTCAAAAATTATAAAAGAAAGACAATCATATTTTTTTCTACCATATCAATACTTGCTGTTATAACAACTATATCATTAGTTGTTTACGAAATGTACGAAGACAAGCAAGAAAAAATAGAAAGAGAACGAATAGAAAATACTCCAAAAATTAACAGAACCTTTCTAAACTGTGAATTAGGAGATACAACAAAGATTCTTAATGCAATCAACTGGACTGTTGAGCAAAGGACAGAATATATAGGCTACATAAAAATAAATGGAGATGGCACGGAAATCACCTATGCCCTAAATAATATAAAATATGGCAACTACAATTTAAGTAAAATGAAGTTCTTCTATTATAAAGACAAACTATCAGAAGTTATCATGGAGATAGACATTTCTTATGATGATTGGAGCAACGAATGGACTTTTGACAAAATCATAGAAATGTTTAACAAAAAAGAATATGAAGAAGATTTTTACTACAATCGAAAATATCGTAATACTAAACAATATCATGACAAATTCACAAGGGTACATGTTGGATACTATGAAGAAGATGGCAAGTATTTTGTACGAATCAAATATTATGACAAAACTAGCGGATACGAGGAAATGTTAGAACGTGGTTTTTAAATTAGCGCTGATATGTGGATAAAGAAATTATCAATATTCTGTATATTCATATTGGAGGCAATGTATTATTTGTCCACAAAATATGTCGAGAGTGGAGAGTGCGCCATAATGGTATATTACATTCCAATGTCATGGAGAGATTATATTGCAATAACAGCAATAGGAGCCTTTTCTGTTCTACTTTCATACTTTCTTGCACGTAATAGAATAAATCACAAATGGTTATTCTTTGAAATATCCACATACTGCATTGTTATTGTTCTTTTATGTGTATTAGGTAATGAGATTTTAGCAAATACTGAATATAATTGGCCTCATGATTACAAACCAGCACCATACACAAATAGTAGATAATAACTTTTAAAGCACGATTGCCACTGGCTTCGCCGATGGTAATCATTTTATATAAAAATCTATTTCATTTCATTATCAAATAAGAATAGAGGATAATCAAATTT
The DNA here is from genome assembly GCA_945836755.1 of uncultured Bacteroidales bacterium. GTDB lineage: Bacteria > Bacteroidota > Bacteroidia > Bacteroidales > Bacteroidaceae > Alloprevotella. Next base: position 3,002 of record CAMAMB010000052.1, on the reverse strand, counting down.
ATGGTCAATAGAACCATTATCACGCAGTATTGTGAGTATCTTGCCCATTGCATTTTCGCCAATCAAGGTGTAGTTGCAGTGGGCAAGTATTGTCTGTCCACATATATCCACAATATCGTTCATGGATTGTAACTGTGCTTTCAGTTTATCATCAAAAGATTTCTGTTTAGAGGCACTACGAGATCTTTTAAGCGAGGCAGTCTTTGCCAAAGCGTCTTTCTCAAATGAACGAATATAACGCCCTGTAGAGGTTCTCACTGCCCTTACAAGGTCTTTTTTCTGTCAGTCTTGACAACCCCAACGAAGAACGCTGTGTGTAGAGTTCTGCATGGTAGTATCTTCGACAATGATTTTTCCTTTTGTCTTTGCAAGCAACTTTTGGAAACCCTTATTTTGGGCATACTTCAAGTTTACAATATACTTCATTACCTCTACATCAAAATATTTGTCATGCCAATTGGGATGATGATATTGCTTGTATTATTTCAGCATTTATAAAGACCTTTTTGCAATACATCGAATTTTTATATTCCATAATATCACGCTGTAAATCAAGGTAACCCGAAAAGCGTAAGGCAATAAACAAATGTTCGCTTGTCTTGAATTTATATCCACAGCACTCGACTGGGTATGCTGTACTCATGTTGCTTAAAGCACCAAATTCTCCATTCAATTTGCCAAAGGTTACAATGTCATTTGACTTGTAGTGTTCAGTCCTGCCAAATACGATTTCATAAGGCTCGACTAGTTAGAATATCACGCCATGGTTTTCATCCTCCCGCTTGATGCTCTATGAGGCTTCGCATCTCCTTATTCTGAACGGAAAGGTCTCTGCATGGCCTCCTTTACACCTTCAAGGCTATCGTTGAACCGAATACCATACTCTCCAATGCGAGAGCAGTCCATAGCGAGATTCCTTTCTTGGTCGCTAAATCTATCTGTATCAGGTAGTACCTGGCTTGAAGCATCGTTGAGCCCCATCAGGCCTGCCACCTCCGTGAAAAGTTGATGACTACTCAACGTGTTACCACTCCCGAAGTTGTAGATACCACCGGGGAGCGAAAACACCTTCTCCATGTTTCTTACCACCTCCCAAACGTATGTCACCCCTCGATACTCATGAGTGGCAACCTTCAATGTTGTCCCCTCACGAAATGCCTTACGCAGATTGACCAATATATTGCTATTCTGCTTCATACGGCAATCTGGCAAATCGTACATCCACGTCAGTCGCAGCCCCACAGAAGAGGGCAGGTTACATTGTGCCCGTTGTTCAGCCTCCAATTTGTGCCGACCATATATATTAACCGGCTGAAGGACAACCTCCTCACTAAGAGGACCAGGCATTGAGGTTCCATTATAAACTTGGTCGCTCGACATAAATATGAGCCGGGCCCCGGTCAGCTTGCAAGCCTTGGCAATCCGTACCGTCCCCTGCACATTCACTCGATGCGATTCATCGGGATGCTGCTCACAGTACCACGTATTGCTCAAAGCTGCACAATGAATGACCTCCTCTGGACGATGCTCCTCCATATATGCCCTGACAGCTCCTTCACAACTCACATTCAGCTCACTATGCAATGGCAGCAACAAATCATATTTCTCCCTAAAGTAGTAGGCCAAACGACAGCCTAAGAAACCGCTACTGCCAGTTATTAGCATTCTTGTCTTTATCATAGTCATGGCTTCGATGGGGTAAGACCGGGGTATTATCTATTGTTTCTGAGTTCCAATGTGATGTCTAAGTATGACCTTTTTCCTTCTATGTAATCAGCATACAGATCCTCCTCACTCCGACCTCTGAGCATGCGACATTTCCCACATACCTCACAATTATGGAGGCATTTCCACTCACTCTGCACATAGTCTCGGCGTTCTTCCTTGGTAGATGTTGCTATCTTAGGCGCTGACATAATCTAGATAAAAGATGAAAGCACTGTCAATATTCCCCAAGGAGCAGCCCATAGAAACTACCACAGACTCTACAAATCCTATCGCCTGCGGACCTCTAAGAACTATCTGACTTCCTCCTTTGAATAATATCTCAGGCAGCATATACTCAACCGATGTAGTCTAAGAAGGCATCTACTTGCAACTTCAGCAAAGCTTTTTGCTCATCAGATAAGAGCATGCGCCCTTCCGTCCAGGCCTCCTTGTTCAAGGATATGCCACTCTGGGGCTCAATCATGACATCGGCATGAATAAACGGCAGAGTGAGCAACTCTGTCAACTTCTCACGACACTTGGCTGTGGCAGCCGAACCTCCTGCACCGCTTAATGCCACCTTCTTATCATTGATAGCGAGAGGGGACTGTCTATCACCCTCTATAAGCGGACGTGAAAGCCAATCAATGAGATTTTTCAGATGACCGGGATAACTGTAATTATATTCCGGTGAGAAAATCCATAGCGCATCCGAAGCTGCCACCTTCTCTCGGGCTCTCTTGACTGCCTCGGGCGCCGGGAACTCAATATCCTGATTGATTAGCGGCACATCCGCATAGTCAAGATAATCCACCGTAGCACGATTACCAAGCATCTGCTCCACCTCTTGAGCGAGCTGCCTATTAAACGAAGCCTTGCGCAGGGAACCGATGATAAATAGTATCTTCTTCATAGCCTTGTGCATTATAAAGGTACAATAAAATACTGACGACCAAAGATAGTGCAAAGGAAGCGAAGCGAAAGGATAATCCGCAGTATTTAACTTATCTACTGCCGAGCCGCAATTCATATTCTGACAATTGAACAAGGTCAAAGAGAGAGTGTAAGATGGTTAACTCAATTATTACTGTCCACTAAACTGTTTTGAGAAGAATAAGTTTAGCGGACAGTAATAGTTTTAATTATGAAATTGTAATGCTGTCTCCTTCGTGCCCGATGCACCAAAAGGGGACATCCTTTTCTTTGCAGAAAGGCTCCATGCGCCAAGCACTCTCAAACCCACTCATGACAAAGTGCATTGGAACGAACATCCCAACCTTGAAGCGGTCGATAAA
>CAMAMB010000051.1 GCA_945836755.1 uncultured Bacteroidales bacterium | reverse complement strand
TTAGGATACATGCCTCTCACGCATGGTATACGGGTTCGATTCCCGTAGGCGCTACCAACAAGGAGATAAGCACACAGCGTGCTTGTCTCCTTTCTTTTTGTCGCCACCCTCAACGCTGAAGACGGTCCTATAACCTTGATCGTGGAAGAGTCACGGGGCAACGAAAAAGCCATCCCCCCCTTACAGAACGATAATCCGCAATTCTTCTGCCATCTCCTACATCTTCAATCTATCATGCTATTACACAGACGTTTACATATGTAGCATTTGGCTGGCGAACCTTACACTCACCTGCCACAGACCTTACACACTGCCCACCCGGCACACACCTCGGTCAAGCCGGCGCGAGACAAGGCGTTCACCGGAGCAGTCCGGACTCTACACATAGTGCACAACAGCGTCACCCCTCCCTACACCGGGCGCGCCATCCATGGGCACACCTTCCCGTACAACAACCCTAAATGCTACATTTGTGGCAGATTGGCCTGGCAAATGCTACATATATAACAACGTGTATATCAGAGATGTACAAAATTAGTGCAAGGTTGTAAGAAGAATTTGCATCTATGTAACGTCAGGGGAAGCAGACACACCACAGGCCATTCCCACCCCACGCCAACAGGGGTGAACTTATCTCACCCATACGCCCCCACCCCACTCCAAGGCATCTAAGAAAAACGGGAAGCATTGCAGAAAAAACTGGAATGCTTCCCGTGAGGCGTTTCTGCCAGGGGACAGACTGACGTCTGGCTGACGGCACCCAAACATCCCTCCGGACCAATGCCAAGAGCTATGAAGGGAAGCATCTACCCACTAATGCCCCACCCCCGATACTGACATGCTTCATTCCATAGGGCCTCACCGGAAAGGCCGGCAGGAAGGCCGACTGCGACTACCCGTGAATGATTGCCTCGATAGGCCTTCTGAGTATACGGCCCACTTCATAACCTGCCTCAGAGGCGGCCTCTTTCACTTCGGCAGCGAAGAACCAGGCTATACTACCCACAAACGACACCGGCAAGTCGGGACGGCCATATAGACAGACGTTGCGACGAAAGAAACGGCTGAATTCTTCAAGCAGCAAGGCATGAATGGACGGCTCAGACCGATGGGCATAGAGGAACGGCGTGAGCGAGGCAAGGAAACGATTAGCCAAAGGCTCACGATAAACGCGCTGCACCACTTCGGCAGGTGTCAGACCGGTCTCGCTGACGAAAGCCTGACAAAGGGCCTCGGGCAGTTGCTGCTTAAACACATCGCCCACCAAACGCCGCCCTAATGTGGCCCCGCTGCCTTCGTCGCCAAGAATGTAGCCCAAAGGCGAGATGTTGGCCGTGAGCCGCGTCCCGTCCCATAGTCCGCTGTTGCTACCCGTGCCCAAGATGCACGCCACACCCTCAGCCTCGGCAAAGAGTGCCTTCGCAGCCCCCACCAGGTCGGTATCCACCTCAATAACAGCGACGTGAGGGAAGAGCGAATGCAGACAGTCTTGCAGCATCTGCTTGCCTTGTCCAGCACAACCCGCCCCATAGAAATGTATCTCCGACAGCGAAGCGTCGAGAGGCAAGTGAGGCAGCACTTCATGCCCAAAGAGGCGGAGAATGTCTGCACGCTCTTGGTGCATGGGGTTGATACCCTGTGACTGAAATGCAAGAGGCGCAGCATTCGGGCTGAGCAGGACCCAGTCGGTCTTGGTGCTGCCACTATCGGCAATGAGGCATAAGCTGAACATAAACGGATGTGGGGAAAGATGAGAATATACAGAGACTGAAAATATAGCGCCGGCAGCGGGAGTACGCCACGACTACAGACAACCGCGACAAAGGTAACACCTTCAGTCGAGTTGACCACACTATTTTGCCAACCTCTCAATTGCCGGCACAGCAGGAGGCACCTCGGAAGGCCACCGCGACGCCGGAAAGACGAAGCCCCGGAGCAGCGCGGGCGCGAAGCATTAAAAGTTTTTTCGTAAATCTGTATAAGGAATATACCTCTTTGAAATCAAGAGAGTTAGAAAAATTACCCCGTTTTCGGGTAATGAGTTGGCAACCGTCCTAAATGCGGTGGTCTGCATCGCTTTGCTTGTTCAGGTAACTCTTACAGATACAAAAATAAAACACATCAGAATGAATTCTTGGCACAAAATTCGTTTTTGTCGATAAATATCTGTTTCTTTGTACAGTCAAATCCATTTGTCTATGGAACAAGAGATTATAGAAACTTATACTTTCAATCCTGAAGATTATCATGACGGGCGTAGAAAGTCCGATAGCATGACATTCCGCGATGTAGTGAAAGAATTTGAACGAGATTTCCATCAGCAGCATAGTTGCGAATACGCTTTGAACCTGTATGCCAATTCAGCCACTATGCACTTGCTTGAAAAGTCGTGCAATGCGGCATCGTTTTTGAGCTATGGCATGGACTTGACACAAGGGAATGCTTTCGATGCAGAACAAGACCCTTACATCAACCATGCCATCGAGGGTCATGGCCGGCATATCTTTGTTTATGGCATCGATTCTGCTTATATGGAAACATCGGATAGACACATTGCCATTGACGAAGAAAAAGGCATTTACCCATTGACTTTATTAATAGATAATTCGATGCGCAATGGAATAATACGACTTGCCATGCCGACATCGGACGATGAAGGCGAAGAAGAACATGTAGTGATTGACTCACCCAAATTTGAACATGCATAATGGAACAGCAAAAGGAACGGAAGTGGCATTTGGTGCGTAATAATAATGGAGAATGGATTTGTAGCGAACAGGTTGTGTATCTTGATGATTTCTCTGCAATGATATATGCCTTACGGGCTAAAAAATATGGCTTGTCTCTGTCGCCTCAGACCAATTATGCAGGTGAAAAATGGTACTACAAACATGAAGTTGAAGCCGTAACAGTCGCAATGGAGGCTGATCAGCAAGAGACAAAGCTGCGGAAATTGAAAATAACTCCGATAAAGCGGGAATTCAGCGAAAATGAAATAAATGATACAGTCATGAACATGTTCAAACCTAACACAAGCGGCAGTTTTGATGCCCTGAACGAAGAATTCCGCCTATGGCGAGAATTAGAGAATAACTCTCCCCAATGGTGGAAGAACATCTTGGCAGATGAAGAACTTTATGTGGAAATCCGTAAGGACAATTATGCCAACGTATATTATTACGGAGGTAATGTTGCTTTGGTGCGATGGACTGGCGGGAAAATTACAGCAGAGACGCATCGGAAGTATTTGGGGGAATCCGATGAAACTGATATGTATCAAGATTGCACAGATATGCTTCAAAGCAAAGAGGGCTTAGAGTTCATAAAGGAAAGAATCCGTGAAGTATATCACAAGCTTCCTCAAAGAAAAGAGGCAGACGAACATAACAAAGTATATATATCCAACGAGAAATGGATTCAAGGAGAACTAAAATTGCGTTTCCCCAAACGCTATGTCGATTCTGAATTCGCCTATCGGATAAGCGATACAGAACTCATCCGTTTTGACTTGGTTGAATTAAGAGGGAAAGAATTGGTGTTTATTGAGTTGAAACTGATAACCGATCCCCGTTTGAGAAGCAAGAACAAGGAGCCTGAAATCATTGAACAGATGACAAAATACAGAGATTTTATCCGTGGACATGCAGAAACGCTGAAGAATTATTATACCAAGTTATTGCGGATAAAAAAACGGATAGGCCTATGGGATGGTGAAAGCGAAATAGAACATATCGCTTTAAAGCCTATATTGTTGATAGTAAATGCTTACAAAGGCGAGCTTTCCAAAGGAAGGAAAGAACGCAAAAATGCCATAGAGGGACTGAATGAAAATACATTGTTTGAAACCGTTATCGTAGATTATCCGGACTTGTGCAAATAACCATTCACCGTGCCACACAGATAGGTGGACAGATTACCCGCATATCGACACCCCAAGCAAGCATCATCATTGATTTGGGACATAATCTACCCAATCACGCGGAAGATGAAGATGCTTATGACGATGACTGTGCGATAGCTGGAATTACGGAAGGTTGTTCTGCCATACTCTATACGCATTACCATGGCGACCATATCGGATTGTTCCACCACGTGCCAGATAACCTACCGCAATACATTGGTGAGGTCGCCAAACAAGTGGTTTACAGGAAATACAAGCAATTAAGTTTTCTACGTGAGTTGTCCCAGCAACAAAAATATCGTCATGCCTTAACTGTGGCTTCCGGGATGCATACGTTTCACGAGAACCAAAAATTACGTTTCGGAGACATTGTGGTTACCCCCTATTTTGTCAGCCATTCTGCCTACGATGCCTATATGTTCCTGATAGAAGCGGAGGGGAAACGCATTCTGCACACGGGCGATTTCCGTGGACATGGTTATCTTAGCAAGGGCTTAATACTCACGATTCAAAAGTATATTGGTCAAGTGGATGTGTTAATTATAGAAGGAACCATGCTTGCCCGAAAGGATGAAACCATCCTGACCGAAAGTGTATTGTCACAAAAAGCCTCCGAACTGATAAAAGAGCATAAGTATGTATTTGTTCATTGTTCGTCAACGGATATGGAACGGCTGGCAAGTTTCAAGAATGCTACTCGAAGCATGTTTCCCAAACGTCCTTTACTGGCCGATGAATACCAGAAGGACATCCTTGCTTTATTTTCTGAAACAGCGGGAAAGAAATCGCCTTGTTTTGATTTTGGCAAGATATATACTTATTCGGAAAAGAATCCTAAGCTGAAAGCATGGATGCAGGAAAAAGGATTTACTATGTTTATACGGGCGAGTGCTTCATTCAACAGACTATTGGACTTGATTTTACCAATGCTGCCTGTAGAAGGAAAGCCTCTCCTTATTTATTCCATGTGGGATGGGTACATTAACAGGAATGACACAAGAAATGAAGATTATGTATACTTGCAAAAACGATTTGCAGAAGTGGTGCAACTTCATACCAGCGGACATGCCACGGCAGACACGTTGCGTCGTGTCTGCGAGTTGACCAACCCTCGACTTGCCATTCTTCCCATCCACAGAGATAAAGGAACAGATTTATCTTCTATTGGCATTCCTTCCCAACTGCAAGAGAGAATTGTAACTACAAGTTGTAAGTTAAGCAACGATATAAACATCGAATTTCTTTGAGCATGGGGCTAATCAGTTTTGGTACGCCTGAAACACAAACTTGCTACCATAGAAAAACAATGCCCCGACTTTGGAGTAACTCATAAGTCTTTGGGCAACTCAAAGGACAGCTTGCTGCTGCTTTTGGAACAAACGGGGTGTCCAGAGGGGTGCAACCCCGCTGGTTCATTGGGGCATTTTTAGCATTAGCGTCAGCGGTGCGTGAAGAAAACGCCCTAATGAGCTATGGCTTTTTGTTTCTCAAAAGCCTATGGCAGTGATGTTGGCTTGTCTTTGCCTTTCTCTTTTTGCCAGCCTCTCAATTGCCGGCACTGCAGGAGGCACCTCGGAAGGCCACCGCGACGCCGGAAAGACGAAGCCCCGGAGCAGCGCGGGCGCGAAGCATTAAAAGTTTTTTCGTAATTTTGCCCACAAGATTGATAAACGGGATATATGCGCCTTCTACTGCTCCTCACTATTCTACTCCTCACCCACTGCGCCACACTTGGTCAGCCCACCTGTGAGCGCACCCTTCGCATAGACTATCAACTGTCGGGCCGCGCAGGCGAAGCCCCTTCGGCAGCTGTCAGCGAGATGTGCAGTTTTAACGGATGGGCCGGCAGACGCCACCACCTCGCCCATAGCCTGCTGAAGGGCAATGCAGATGTCACCATGACCGACCTGCAAACCGGCGAGGCGCTTTATCATCAGTCGTTCTCCACACTGTTTCAAGAATGGCTGACTACATCTGAGGCCCAAAGCCTGCGCCGATCATTCGAGCAGTCGGTCTTGCTGCCTATGCCCAAGGACTCAGCCTTGGTAACCCTGCGCCTCTACAATCTGAGAAACCCCGAACAGACAGAGCTCACCTTCAGTCACAAAGTGAAGGCTACCGACATCCTTATCCGACAGCTTGACAGCCTTCGCGTACCGCCCCACCGCTATCTCCTTAAAAGTGGCAGCCCGGCAGAGAAGATAGATGTGGCCATCGTGGCCGAGGGCTACACCGCGGAACAGGCAGACGCCTTCTACCAAGATGCACAAGCAGCGATGGACGCCATACTGTCACACGAGCCATTCTCCGGCTTGAAAGACCGCTTTAACTTTGTAGCCGTGGCTGCGCCCTCGCACCATAGCGACGTGAGCATTCCCCTCCAAGGGATATGGCGCGAAACAGCCCTCGGGTCTCACTTCTCGACCTTCTACTCCGACCGCTATCTGACCACCTTGCGCCAACGCGACCTGCACAACCTGCTAAGTGGCATCCCCTACGAGCACATTATTATACTTGCCAACACATATACCTACGGTGGGGGCGGCATCTATAACACTTATACCCTGACCACCACCCACCATACCAAGTTCCGTCCGGTAGTGGTGCATGAGTTTGGACACAGCTTTGCCGGACTGGGAGACGAGTACTACTACGACGACCAATATGAGCAGTACTATAGCCCGGAGGCTGAGCCATGGGAACAAAATCTGACTACCCTGTGCCACTTTGAGCAAAAATGGCAGGACCTCTTACCCAAGAACTGCCGGATACCGACCCCGGCCAACCCCTCTCACCCAGACCGGATAGGTGTATACGAAGGCGGCGGCTACATGTCGAAAGGAGTGTACCGAGCCTATCAAGACTGCCGCATGAAAACGAATGAAGCTCCGTCATTCTGCCCTGTCTGCCAACGAGCCATCGCCCGCCTCATCCACTTCTACACTGATTAGCACCGTCAACCAGAGCCTCTCCCCGTTCACAATATGCCCAAGTCAACCACCACCTCCCCTCGCAAGACTTCACGCACCAAGACCAAAACCACTACCAACAAAGGCATCACCCCCGCCCCGCGCAGCCTATGGAGGCGCCTTAGGGAGGGAGAGTTCAAGGACTACATGAAGGCGGACTCCATTCGCTTCGTGATAGGACTCATCTTGCTGGCCGTCAGCTGCTTCCTGCTACTGGCGCTGGTTTCCAACATCTTCACGGGCAAGCTTGACCAGAGCGGCGTGGAGGCCGACAATCTTACCGAGGCGGCGAACTTCGGTGGTGTGATAGGTGCCTACGTGTCATACAGCATCATGGATGGATGCTTTGGCCTCGTCTCCTTCTTCATCCCCCTCTTCACCCTGTTGATCAGCGTCAAACTGATGGGAGCCTACAAGGTGAGGCTATGGAAATGGTTTCTCAACTTCTCCATCCTTATGATATGGTCCTCGGTTGTGCTCAGCCTCTCCACCATAATCCTTCCCGACGCCGTTCTACAACAATTCAGCTTCAGACTGGGCGGCAGCCACGGTGCCTACATTGCCCAGACCCTCTGCACCAAGCTCGGCCAGACCGGGGCATGGATAGTGATGCTCTCCATTGCTATCTGCTACCTCATGTACCTGACGTCTGAAACCATGAATTATGTGCGCCGACTGCTTCACCCACAGGACTATCTGCACAATCCCTTCAAGACGAGACACTCAGACAATCAAGCTGATACGCCCGAATGTGCGTCTAACGACTCTGAAGAAGGCCCCACAGAGGTTGCCCCGGACGCATCGGCTGAACCGGAAGCAGAAGAGCCCCCCATGGCCACTTCCATTGACCTCAGCCTTGATGAAGATGACGACACCCTCGGCGACAGCGCTCCCCTGCCCTACTCAGAAGAGGAGGATAGTCTGGCTGATGAACCCAGTCCTACCCCTCCACCAACCGCAACCGCAGAAACAGAACTGACCATAGAGCACCTGACAGAAGTGCCAAAGGCTGAAGGTAAGACAGTAGAAGACGTAGCAGCTCTCGAGCCCTACGACCCCCGCAAAGACCTTGACAGCTATCGCTACCCCACCCTTAATCTGCTAAAGCACTATGATGAGCAGGCCAACGGAGGCAGCATCGACATGGACGAGCAAAACGCCAACAAGAATCGCATCATCGAAGTGCTTGGAAACTTTGGCGTACAAATTACCCACATTAAGGCTACCATCGGGCCCACCATCACCCTGTATGAAGTAACCCCGGCCCCGGGCGTACGCATCAGCAGAATACGTAATCTCGAAGACGACATAGCCCTCTCACTATCGGCCATCGGCATCCGCATCATTGCCCCCATTCCCGGCAAGGGCACCATCGGCATCGAAGTGCCTAACAAGAAGCCCCAGATAGTCTCGATGGAGAGCATTATCAACACCCGCAAGTTTCAAGACACCACCTTTGAGCTTCCCATAGCCATCGGCAAGACCATCACCAATGAGGTATTCATGGTAGACCTCGCCAAAGCTCCTCACCTGCTTGTGGCCGGTGCTACCGGTATGGGTAAGTCAGTTGGGCTCAATGCCATCATCACCTCCCTTCTCTACAAGAAGCACCCAGCAGAGTTGAAGTTTGTCATGGTCGACCCCAAGAAGGTGGAGTTCTCCATCTATGCCCCCCTTGAGCGCCACTTCTTAGCCAAGATACCCGACGACGCAGAAGATCCCATCATCACCGACGTGACGAAGGTGGTACAGACGCTCAAGAGCCTATGTCAGCTGATGGACCATCGCTACGACCTTCTAAAAAAGGCCAAGGTACGCAACATCAAAGAGTACAACGCCAAGTTCAAGGCCCGCCAGCTTCATCCGCGCAATGGCCATGAGTTCATGCCCTACATCGTCATCATCATAGACGAATTTGGTGACCTCATCATGACCGCCGGCAAGGAAGTCGAACTGCCCATTGCACGCATTGCCCAGCTGGCCCGCGCCGTGGGTATGCACATGATCATTGCCACGCAGCGCCCCACCACCAACATCATCACCGGCACCATCAAGGCCAACTTCCCCGCTCGCATTGCCTTCAAGGTGACCTCACAAATCGACAGCCGCACCATTCTCGACCAGGGCGGCGCCAATCAGCTGGTGGGTAAAGGCGACATGCTGTACCTCGGAGCCAGCACCCCCGTGCGTGTACAATGTGCCTTTGTAGATACACCGGAAGTGGAGAAGATATGCGACTTTGTTTCAGACCAGCAGGGCTACTTGGCTGCATACGAGTTGCCAGAGCCTGAGATGGAAGGTGAAGCCGGCGGAAAGACAGACCTTGACCTCTCCGACATAGATCCCATGTTTGATGAAGCAGCACGCCTCATCGTGGTGCATCAGCAAGGATCGACTTCTCTTATCCAGCGCAAATTTTCCATTGGCTACAACCGCGCCGGTCGTCTCATGGACCAGTTAGAACGCGCCGGAATTGTAGGACCTGTGCGTGGATCAAAGCCCCGCGAGGTACTCATAGCCGACGAGATAGAGTTAGACGCCAAGTTAGAAACACTGAGATAACAACCCCATCCTCTCACGGCGAGGTCACCACTCTCCGCAGAAAACTCTGCTCGTTGTTTTTGTTTTTCGGCAAAATGTACTATTTTTGCTCCGAGACAGTTCAGAGAATAATAGCTGCGCTGTCTCTTTTCCTTTTACCCAGCGGCCTCATTCTCATAGAGACACGCATGGGAGGAATGTTCTTAGATAGGGCAAAACCTATACGATGTTTAGGCTATGCCAACCTGCCAAGCTCATACATACTATGAATTTTAGAAGAATACTCCTAACCCTGCTGACCGGCGCAGCCATTACCACCGCCACCTTTGCACAGAGTGCCAGACAAATCTTAGACCGCACCAGCTCAAAGCTTAAAAGCAGCGGCGGCATAGAAGCTAATTTTGAGGCCACCCGTTTTAATGGGATACAAGAAGCCGAAACGGCCAATGGACAAATCAGTCTGTCTGGCAATAAATTCAAAATCACATCTTCATCACTCACCACATGGTTCGACGGTCGCACACAGTGGACACTGATGCACGGCTCTGACGAGGTCAATGTGAGCACACCCACTGCAGCCGAGCTCCAACAGATAAACCCCTATACATTCTTGAGTCTTTACAAAAAAGACTATAACCTTACCACCACCAATACCACCTACCACAACAAGCCTGCCTTTGAGGTCAGGATGCACGCCCAGTCGGCAGCCAGCACCCTCAGCCTTATCATAATCACTATTGACAAGGCCACCGACATGCCACTCTCCGTTCGTATCAAAGACAAGAAGGGGGTATGGATGCGCATCCGTGTCTCTAACATCCAGACCGGCAAGCGATTTAACGAGAGTACCTTCAAGTTCGACACTACCCAGCACCCCGGGATAGAAGTAATCGACTTGAGATAACATACAGCATATCACATGCATCCCATCAGGCACCAGAGGCTGTCTTCCGGCGCACCCTGACCGACACATTACTGCTCGCAGCTGCTCATACTCCTCATATTATCAACACCCTACGCACACTGCATACATATTCCGTTTATTCTCAACTATGATAGAATGTCTCATCCTCGGCGCCGGCCCAGCCGGCTACACAGCGGCCATATATGCCGGTAGAGCTGGACTGCGCCCTGTCATCTACGAAGGCCTCCAACCTGGCGGTCAGCTTACCATCACCACCGAAATAGAAAACTTTCCCGGCTTTGCCGAAGGCATTGACGCCAACCAGCTCATGCTGACCATGCGCCAACAAGCCGAGCGCTTCGGTGCAGAGATACGCTCACACACTGCTGTACGTGCCGATCTCTCACAGTCTCCGTATAAACTCTGGTTCGACGATGGGTCTATGGAGGAATGCCTGACACTCATCATTGCTACCGGAGCCACCGCCAAGTATCTGGGGCTTGACGACGAGCAAAAGTATCAAGGCATCGGAGTGAGTGCCTGCGCCACCTGCGATGGTTTCTTCTACCGCAAGAAGACTGTGGCCGTGGTGGGCGGTGGCGACACTGCCTGCGAAGAAGCCACCTATCTGGCAAATCTTGCCAACAAAGTCTACCTCATTGTGCGCAAGCCCTATCTGCGAGCTTCTAAGGCCATGCAGCAGCGCGTCATGGAGAACGAGAAGATTGAAGTACTTTATGAGACCAACACGCTGGGCCTCTATGGTACAGATGGGGTCGAAGGTGCACACCTCGTTCACCGCAAGGGCGAAGCTGATGAACGGCAATATGACCTGCCCATTGATGGCTTCTTCCTCGCCATTGGCCATAAACCTAACAGCGACTTATTCAGAGAGTGGCTTCAGACAGACGAGATTGGTTACATCATGACGCAGGAAAGCACACCTCGCACTGCCGTTCCCGGCGTTTTTGCCGCCGGCGACGTAGCCGATCCGCTTTACCGCCAGGCTATCACTGCTGCAGCATCCGGCTGTAAGGCGGCCATCGAGGCTGAAAAGTATCTTACCGAATTAAAGGCTGCAGCTCAATAGCAGTATTCTCACCCCAAGGCCGGAGGCAGGTGGTCTTACATCATACGATGTTTGATTACCTGCCTCTTGTCAACAGCCCGATCCTCTCCATGTCCTCCCTTCCTCCTATTGAGCATCATCCCCTCCGGCCATTTCTACCTCCCAACGCACGTCTGCTCATGCTGGGAAGCTTTCCGCCGCCGATCAGACGGTGGTCTATGAACTTCTTCTACCCCAACCTGCAGAATGACATGTGGCGCATATTTGGCCACCTCTATTTCAATCGTACAGATTATTTCATTGACCCTCAGACACATTGCTTCAACCAGCCGCTATTAGAGTCTTTCCTCCAAGATAAGGGCATCGCGCTCTATGACACAGCGTCTGCCGTGCGTCGCCTTAAAGAGAATGCTTCCGACAAATATTTAGAGATTGCCATACCGACCGACATCGACGAACTCCTCTCGCAAATCCCTGACTGCAAGGCCATTGCCACTACCGGGCAGAAGGCCACAGAGGCGGCCTGCCAGCAATTCCAAGTCGACCAACCTCCCATTGGTTCCTCCGTGGCTTTCAGTCTACCGACCCGGCGCCGTCTGCTACTCTATCGCATGCCCAGCAGCAGTAGGGCCTACCCTCTGAGTTTAGAAAAGAAGGCTGCACGCTACGCGACCATGCTGCGCGAGCTTCAATTGCTGTAGGGTCTTGCGCCCGTTGGTGTCATCACCTATCGCAGCTCTACATACATGCCATCCGTCGACAAATAACCACTTCCACATCCGACTACTTGGCCCACTAACAAGATTTCTCTGCCTTTTAGTGACGCAGGCCCCAATTATATCGCGTGTAAATCTTTGGTATACAAAAATAAATGCCTACTTTTGCAGCGCTTTTTGCAAAATCATTAACCAATTCAACAAAACATTATGATGAACCAGTACGAGACCGTTTTCATTATGACTCCCGTTTTGTCTGACCAGCAGATGAAGGAAACGGTCGAAAAGTTCAAAGGTGTTCTCACCCAGCATGGCGCTGAGATCATCAATGAAGAGGAGTGGGGGCTCAAGACCTTGGCCTACCCCATCCAGAAGAAGTCCACCGGATTCTACGAACTCATTGAGTTCAAGGCAGAACCCGAAGCTGTTGCCAAACTCGAGATTGCCTTCCGCCGCGACGAGCGTGTCATTCGCTCCTTGGTAGTGAAGCAAGAGAAGTATGCAGCTGAGTACGCTGCCAAACGTCGTAACAAATTTAACAAGAAGGAGGACTAAACCATGGCTCAAGCACAATCTGAAATCCGTTATCTGACACCCCCCACTGTAGATACCAAGAAGAAGAAGTACTGCCGCTTTAAGAAAAGTGGTATCAAGTACATCGACTACAAAGACCCCGAATTCCTTAAGAAGTTCCTGAACGAACAGGGCAAGATCCTCCCCCGCCGTATCACCGGCACTTCCCTGAAGTATCAGCGTCGTGTGGCTCAGGCTGTTAAGCGCGCTCGCCACTTGGCTCTCCTCCCCTTCGTGACCGACTTGATGAAGTAAAACCCTGAGGCAAACTTTTTGACATTTTATGGAACTCATTCTTAAAGAAAACGTAGCTGGTTTAGGCTACAAAGACGATATCGTTCAGGTCAAGGACGGCTATGGCCGTAACTACCTCATACCCACTGGCAAGGCCGTGATAGCCTCAGTCTCTGCCAAGAAAGTGCTCGCTGAAAATCTCAAGCAGCGCGCCCACAAGCTTGCTAAGATTAAGGCCGATGCTGAGGCCTTAGCCGCCAAGCTCCAGGCCATCGAGCCCCTCAAGATTGCCACCAAAGTTTCTAACAGCGGGGCCATCTATGGCTCTGTCAACGGCCTTCACATTGCTGAAGAGCTCGCTAAGCTTGGCTTCGAGATTGATCGCAAGACCATCGCAATTAAAGACGTCAAGGAGGTTGGCTCCTACACCGCTACTGTAAGACTTCACAAGGAGGTTTCTGTCGAAATTCCTTTTGAAGTAGTTGCAGAAGAAGCCTAATTCCCTTCACGCCATACAGTAGTCACATCTCTAACATAGGCATGTAGACACTGCTGACATACTCTGAGGAGCGCACATAGCCATCATAGCCATGTGCGCTCTTCCCTTTAAAGCCACACAGCCTCAGAACCGTGCGCCGGCCGGTGCCTTCAAGGCCGACAGGCTGGCACGCCCTTCAATGCGTCTACCACTGAACCCTATCCATACCCCACTACCAATCCCTTTCACCGTGCGATACTTCATCAGGCTCTCTTACGATGGCGCTGCCTACCACGGCTGGCAGGTGCAGCCCAATACACTCTCTGTACAGGAGGCTCTTCAGCAGGCGCTTACTACCTTGCTACAGAAGCCCATTCCCATTGTCGGGGCCGGACGAACGGACACCGCCGTCAACGC
Source organism: uncultured Bacteroidales bacterium (assembly GCA_945836755.1). Lineage (GTDB taxonomy): Bacteria > Bacteroidota > Bacteroidia > Bacteroidales > Bacteroidaceae > Alloprevotella. Next base: position 1,123 of record CAMAMB010000051.1, on the reverse strand, counting down.
CCACTTCATGATGGCTCACTTCGACCACGAAGCTGAGCTGCCCACACGGCAACTCACCTACCGGCTCAATAAGATACTGCCGCCGGACATTGCCGTGCAACGCATCATGCACGTCACGCCCGAAGCCCATGCACGATTCAGTGCCACCGCACGCACCTACCACTACCATATCTACCAGAACAAGAATCCCTTCTACCGCCGGTACGCCACGCTGATTACCACGCCCTTAAACTTCAAGCGCATGAACGAGGCGGCAGAGCTGCTATTAAACACGACAGACTTCACCTCGTTCTCTAAGCTGCACACCGACGCCAAGACTAACATCTGTCAGGTCACCCAGGCCTGCTGGACTGAGGTTGAGCCCGGTCTGTGGCGCTTCACTATCACTGCAAACCGCTTCCTACGCAATATGGTGAGGGCCATAGTTGGCACACTCATAGAGGTGGGCAGGGGCAAGATTGACATGGAGGAATTTCAAGCCATCATCTCTCGCAAAGACCGCCAACAGGCCGGGCAATCCATGCCGGGCCACGCCCTCTCACTGGTTGACATACGCTATCCTGCCGAGATTTTCTTGAACAGCGACGAGTAGCCGCAGCGCTCAGCTGCACTTCTCCTCCGCTTCCATCCTCTCGCACGTGTCGACGAGCCTTTCCCCACTGGCCGGGTGGACATGATAACGATGAGCGGGGGGACAGAGAAAGCGAAAGCTCCTCACCGGGAGCATGGCTAACAATCCGGCCATGCTCCCGGTTTCTGCATCCATACTTCGCTGTCCGTTTTGAGGCATTGGGTGACAAGAGCCGACGGCATGGCCTTATTCGCCGCAAGCCATCTGCCGCTCCACCATGCTCATAATGGGCGGAGGAGGGCTACCAAGCGGAGGAGGCATTCTGCCCCGTCACCTTACATACTATAACTCCGCCCACTTCTTCTGCCACTACCTACACTCTCGCGCCATCACGCTCTGTGTCAGCATGTTACCTATGGTGCATTCGCCCTCTCCACCTTACACTCACCTGCCATCCATCTTACACTCCCCGCGCCCGGCCGGTGTGTCACTCAGCTTCGACGGCGCACCACGGCATACGTCGTGCTGAGCGCGGTGCGGCGGCGCGGAACG
>CAMAMB010000050.1 GCA_945836755.1 uncultured Bacteroidales bacterium | reverse complement strand
AGTTTTTCCTAGATGTACATGTAGTTTTTCCTAGATGTACATGTAGTTTTAACGGCATGTACATCTAGGTTTTCTTAGATGTACATGCAGGTTAAGTTACATGCACCTCACGTTGTCCACGTGCCGCCTGACAATCTGAGATGAATATACAAAAAGGGCTATACGCGCTTCGCAGCGAATATAGCCTACATAGTCATTTACCTAAAAAACACTATTACCTTTTTGTTGTATATGAACAGATGATGGGAATGATGGCTGATGGATGGCGGAGGGCTCTGCCTCGTTCTCCCCTCGCTTAAAGAAAGGCCGCAGACGCTTCAGCGGAGGACCGCGCGGAGGGAAGATGTGTTTCTAAAATGCGAGGCAAATGTATGGACCTTGCTTCAATCTGCCAAGTGCTTGCAGCAAAAAAGCACCAATAATCTCGCTCGATTTAATGTTATTTAATATAGATTTTTACTCATCCCCATTTTCTATTTATTCACCCCCGTGGTTCGGGCAGCCTTGAGCGGAGGGACTAAGCTGCGGGCAGCCGCACGAAAGAAGGGTGCTAAGCTGCGGGCGGTCAGAAAAAAATGGTATTTTTGCAAGCTGAACGTAAGGGCTTTGCCGCCGCCGGCCGCGCCAACGACGGGGACGCCCCGCGTTCTGCTTCACTGAAAACCATTCACTATGTCAGTAGAGATAAAGAAGGTCACCACGCGCGGCGACCTCAAGCGGTTTATCCGCTTCAACTACGAGTTTTACAAGGACAACCCTTACTCTGTGCCCGACCTGTATGAAGACATGGTCAACACGTTCTCTCCAAAGAAGAATGCCGCCTTTGAGTTTTGCGAGGCTGACTACTTCCTGGCGCTGCGTGAGGGGCAGATAGTGGGCCGTGTGGCCGCCATCATCAACCGCCGTGCCAACGAGCAGTGGCAGAAGCGCACGGTGCGCTTCGGGTGGATAGACTTCATCGACGATGCCGAGGTGAGCGCAGCGCTGATAGACGCCGTGAAGGCCTGGGGCAGGGAGCGCGGCATGGACACCATCGAGGGTCCGTTAGGCTTCACCGACATGGACGCCGAAGGCATGCTCATCGAGGGCTTCGACCAGCTCTCGACCATGGCCACCATCTATAACTATCCCTACTACCCACGCCACATCGAGGCCTTAGGCTTCGAGAAGAGCGCCGACTGGGTGGAGATGAAAATCTACATACCCGACGCCATCCCCGAAAAGCACCGGCGCATCAGCGACATCATTGCACGCAAGTACAACCTGCATGTGAGGAAGTATACCTCGCGCAAGGAAATTCTCAAGTCGGGGGCGGCCCACCGCATCTTCGACCTCATCAACGACGCCTACGCCCCGCTGTTCAACTTTTCGCGCATGACACAGCGCCAGATAGACCAGTATGTGAGCATGTACCTCCAGGTGCTCGACCTGCGCATGGTGACGGTGGTGGAGAACGACCGGGACGAGATTGTGGCCGTGGGCATCTCCATGGCCTCGCTCTCAGAGGCACTGCAGAAGGCCAAGGGCCGGCTCTGGCCCTTGGGATGGTACTATCTGCTGCGTGCACTGAAGTGGAAGCGCCCCAAAGTGCTCGACCTGCTGCTCGTGGGCGTGCGTCCCGACTATCAGGGCAAGGGGGTCAACGCCCTCCTCTTCACCGACCTCATACCCGTCTACCAGCAGCTCGGCTTCGAGTATGCCGAGAGCAACCCCGAACTCGAGCTCAACGACAAGGTGCAGAACCAGTGGCAGTACTTCAAGACCGAACAGCACAAGCGCCGCCGCTGCTACATCAGCCGCCTCTGACGCAGCCCCGCACCTTCCACCCCCTCCCACCCCAACCCTTCGCTACACCACCATGACCGACGAACTGCTGACCCCCGCCGAACCCATCGTCTACGACGAGTCGAAAATACGCCACCTCGAAGACACGGAGCACATACGCACCCGCCCCGGCATGTACATAGGCCGTCTGGGCGACGGCTCCCACGCTGAAGACGGCATCTACGTGCTGCTCAAGGAAAGCATCGACAACAGCATCGACGAGTTTAACGAAGGCTTTGGCAAGCGCATAGAGGTGAACACCTACGACGACCTCAGCGCCGAGGTGCGCGACTACGGCCGCGGAATACCCTTAGGCAAACTCGTAGAGGCTGTGTCGAAACTCAACACGGGCGGCAAATACGACACCGCCGTCTTCACCGCCTCGGTGGGCATGAACGGCGTGGGCCTGAAGGCCGTCAACGCCCTCTCGACCAAATTCATAGCCCGCAGCTGCAGGGACGGACGCTTTCACGAGGTCATCTTCGAAAAGGGCGTGCTCGTCAGCGACGAGGAAGGGCAGACAGACGAGGAGAACGGCACCTACATCTTCTTCGAACCCGACGCAACCCTCTTCCAGAACTACAAGTTTCACAGCGAGTTTGTCGAAAACATGCTGCGCAACTATACCTATCTCAACACCGGGCTCGCCATTTTCTACAACGGGCGCCGCATACTCAGCCGCAACGGCCTCGAAGACCTGCTCAACGACAACATGACCGCGCCGGGGCTCTACCCCATCATCCACCTCAGCGCGCCGGGCATCGACATAGCCTTCACCCACACCTCGCAGTACGGCGAAGAATACTACTCCTTCGTCAACGGCCAGCACACCACGCAGGGCGGCACCCACCAGAGCGCCTTCAAAGAGCACATAGCACGCACCATCAAGGAGTTCTACGGCAAAAGCTACGACGTGCAGGACGTGCGCAACGGCCTCGTGGCCGCCATCGCCGTGAGAGTAATAGAGCCCCTCTTCGAAAGCCAGACCAAGATCAAGCTCGGCTCCCTGACCATGGCTCCAGACAAGGACTCCAACGGCAATCCCTTCCCCCTCTCGGGCGTCAGCGTCAACAAGTTTGTGGGCGACTTTGTCAAAGAGAATGTCGACAACTACCTGCACCGCAACAACGACGTGGCCGAGGTCATCAAGCAGAAGATAGAAGCCAGCGAGAAGGAACGCAAGGCCATAGCCGGCGTGACAAAACTGGCACGCGAGAGGGCCAAGAAGGCCAACCTGCACAACCGCAAGCTACGCGACTGCCGCATCCACCTCAACGACCCCGCCCCACGTAGCCGCAAGAAGGACGACGACACACCCGACACACGCTTCGACTCGTCCATCTTCATCACCGAGGGAGACTCTGCCAGCGGATCCATCACCAAGAGCCGCGACGTCAACACCCAGGCCGTCTTCTCCCTGCGCGGCAAGCCCCTCAACAGCTTCGGGCTGACCAAGAAGGTGGTCTATGAGAACGAGGAGTTCAACCTGCTGCAGGCGGCCCTTAACATTGAAGACGGCCTCGACGGGCTGCGCTACAACAAGGTGATAGTGGCCACTGACGCCGACGTCGACGGCATGCACATCCGCCTGCTCATGATTACCTTCTTCCTGCAGTTCTTCCCCGACCTCATCAAGAAGGGACACGTCTACATACTACAGACCCCCCTCTTCCGCGTGCGCAACAAGAAGAAGAAGCTGCGCGGCGCCGCCAAGACAGAGGCCGCCAAGACGGAAAACACATCGACCGACGCGGCAAAGCCCGCCGCCGGAGAGGCCATACTCAAAAAGACCCGCACCAGCGAACGCTCCGAGTTTGAGACCGTCTACTGCTACTCGGAAGAAGAGAAGCAGGCCGCCATCGACCGGCTCGGACCCGACCCCGAGATAACCCGCTTCAAGGGCCTCGGCGAGATAAGCCCCGAGGAGTTTAAGGCCTTCATCGGCCCCGAGATGCGCCTTGAGCCCGTGTCGCTGCACAAGAGCGACAACGTGGGCCGCCTGCTCGAATACTATATGGGCAAAAACACCATGGAACGCCAGGGCTTCATCATAGACAACCTCGTCGTGGAGGAAGACTTGGCAGAAGAAGAGGCCGAGGACTGACAGCCCCCACCGCCTTGCAGCCCCCACCCTCACCCACCGACACAGCACTTAACGCCCCACCCCGCCACCTATGAAAACGGCCATCTTCCCGGGATCGTTTGACCCCTTCACCGTAGGCCACGCCCACATCGTGGAACGTGCGCTCCCCCTCTTTGACCGCCTCGTCATCGCCGTGGGCGTCAACGAGCATAAACGCTCCTTCTATCCCCCGGAACAGCGCGTGCAGTTCATCGCCGACCTCTACACCCACGAGCCGCGCATCAAAGTGGTGGGCTACACCGACCTCACCATCGACCTCGTGCGGCGCGAGGGGGCACAGTTCATCGTACGCGGCCTGCGCTCGGTCAAAGACTTCGAGTATGAGCGCGACATAGCCTCCATGAACCGGCGCCTCTCGGGCGTGGAGACGGTGCTGCTCTTCACCGACGCCCACTATGCCGACATCTCGTCGAGCGTGGTGCGCGAACTCCTGTCGTACGGCAAGGACGTGTCAGAATTCCTCCCCAAGAAACCATAGCCCATCCCCCGACCACCATCCATCGACCCACTTATGAACACCCGTATCAAAGTCATTCTCGCCCTCATAGCCGTCGTGCTCACGGCCGCACTGCCCCTCCGCGCACAGCAGTCGCTCAACGACGTGGACTGGGAGCAAGTCAAGAAACTGCAAATGGCACAAGTGGCCATTACCTGCCTCTACGTGGACAGCGTAGACCAGCAGAAGGTGGCCGAGGACGCCATTCGCGGCATACTGGCCAAACTCGACCCCCACTCCACCTACACCAACGCCAAAGAGACCCGCAAACTCAACGAACCCATCGCCGGCAACTTTGAAGGCATCGGCGTGAGCTTCAACATGGTCGAAGACACACTCGTCGTCATGTCGGTCATCAAGAAAGGCCCTTGCGAGAAGGCCGGCATACTGGCAGGCGACCGCATAGTAAGCTGCAACGACACCGTCATCGCCGGCGTCAAGATGGACCGCGACAGCATCATGCAGGTGCTGCGAGGCCCTAAAGGCTCAAAGGCCCGCCTGCGGGTGGTGCGCCGCGCCGTGACCGACACCCTCGTCTTCCACGTGACACGCGACAAGATACCCCTACACACCCTCGACGCCGCCTACATGATAGACGAGACCACAGGCTACCTGCGCCTTACCAGCTTCGGCGCACAGAGCGGCAAGGAGGTGCACAACGCCCTCGCCACACTCAGAAAGAAAGGCATGAAGGACGTCATACTCGACCTCTCGTCGAACGGCGGCGGCCTCATGTCGGCAGCCCAGGACGTGGCCTCCGAGTTCCTCCCGGAAGGCTCCATGGTGGTCTACGCCAAAGGACGCAGCACCGCCGACCAGCAGCTGCGCGCCGGCAACGGAGGCCTGATGCAGAAGGAAGGCCGCGTGGTGGTAGTGGTGGACGAATACACCGCTTCGGCAGCCGAGATAGTCAGTGGCGCCATCCAGGACCATGACCGCGGCACCATCATCGGACGGCGCACCTTCGGCAAGGGCCTCGTGCAGCGACCCGTCGACCTGCCCGACGGCTCCATGATACGACTGACCGTGGCCCACTACTACACCCCCTCGGGACGCTGCGTACAGAAACCCTACACCAAAGGCGACAAGGCCAAGTACGACAAAGACCTCGAAGCACGCTTCAACCACGGAGAACTCACCTGCATAGACAGCATACACCTTGACTCCACCGCCGTCTACAAAACCCTCGGCAAAGGACGCACCGTATACGGAGGAGGAGGCATCATGCCCGACGTGTTCGTGCCCTTAGACACCACATGGATCACCCCGCCCTACCGACAACTGAGACGCTACAACCTCATCAACGACGAGGTGCTCCACTACGTCGACGCTCAACGTAAAAGCATCAAGCGCAAGTACAGCGACTTCGACAAGTTCATGGCCCAGTACAAAGTGCCCAATGCCGTCATCGACTCACTCTACGCCAAGGGCGAAAGGAAAGGCATGACCTTCAAAGACAAGACCGAGAAAGAAAAGACCACCTCGCAGCTGCGCCTCGCCCTCAAGGAGCTCGTGGCTTACCACGTCTACGACACTAACGACTACTACCGTCTGCTCAACCAGCGCAACGACCTCGTGCTTCGCGCCATACGCTACCTGAAAGAGCAAGAGCCATAAAGGGCCGCAACGACCTGTCGCCCGAGCCACGACGTGGGCCGGCACCGATGGCCCGACGCGCCCCACGCCACACCCACGCCGCACCCTGCCCGCTTCACACCGCACCCTGCCCGCTTCACACCGCACCCTGCCCGCTACACACCGCACCCTGCCCGCTTCACGCCGCGCCCTGCCCGCTACACACCGCACCCTGCCCGCTTCACGCCGCACCCTGCTCGCTTCACGCCGCACCCTGCCCGCTTCACGCCTTTCGGCAACGGCTACACGACTTTCGGCGACGGCTTCACGCCTTTCAGCGACGGCTTCACCCGACAGCGCGCCGCCCGGGCCGACGGCACAGCCACCGCCGACGGGCCACGCTAAAATATCCAAATCATTTGGCAGGTTCAAAAATCCTTCCTAACTTTGCCCCGCATAACAGAGATGCTATGCACAGCGTTTGTTCCATGGTGTAATGGCAGCACTAGAGTTTTTGGTTCTCTCAGTCCCCGTTCGAATCGGAGTGGAACAACTACCCCTTCCCCCCCTGAGCCCTACGCCTCCCTCCTCATATTTTTTTTGCGTAGGGCTCTTTTCATGCCCTTAGGTCAAGGGAGCACCCCATGGGTTGCGAGCCATGGCGAGACCCTTGCAGCCCATCCCCCCTATAACCCCACACTACATCCACATAGCAGCCAGCCGCCTCCATACAGCCGCCTCCACGCCCCAAGGCGGCGGCCTTCGCTGCTATCAGACCACATAATATGCCCCCTGCCTGCAACATTCCCTGCAAGTAGGGGGCAATTTTCTTGGAAAGTTATATTTTTGTGCCCATGAGGCAGTTATGGCATCCCTTCAAGGCCGTGTGGTCTTTCTATGCTACCGGCTTCCGCGAAATGACGTGGGGGCGCACGCTCTGGCTGCTTATCATAGTGAAGCTCCTCATTTTCTTCGGGGTGCTGCGCCTGTTCTTTTTCCGCCCCACCCTTTCCGGCCTCGACGCCGAGCAGAAGAGTGAGCGCGTCGGGCAAGAGCTGCGTCGCTGAGCCCCTCCCCTTTCATCTAATACCTATACCTATGAATGTTTTGACTATTCTCGACCCCGGCGTCATTGACTGGTCGAGGGCACAGTTTGCACTTACCGCGTGCTACCACTGGCTCTTCGTGCCGCTGACACTGGGCCTGGCCCTTGTGATGGGCATCATGGAAAGCATCTACTACGTCAAGAAAGACCCATTCTGGAAAGACGTGGCGCGTTTCTGGATGAAGCTCTTCGGCATCAACTTTGCCATAGGCGTGGCCACGGGCCTCATTCTCGAATTTGAGTTTGGCACGAACTGGAGCAACTACTCCTGGTTTGTGGGCGACATTTTCGGCGCTCCCTTGGCCATTGAAGGCATTGTGGCCTTCTTCATGGAAGCCACGTTCATCGCAGTCATGTTTTTCGGGTGGCACAAGGTGAGCCGCGGCTTCCACTTAGCCTCCACCTGGCTTACGGGTTTAGGCGCCACCCTATCGGCGTGGTGGATCCTCGTGGCCAATGCCTGGATGCAAGACCCTGTGGGCATGGAGTTCAACCCTGAGACGGTGCGCAACGAGATGGTCAGTTTTGCCGCCGTGGCACTCTCGCCTTCTGCCGTGATGAAGTTTCTCCACACCGTCTCTTGCGGGTGGGTCACGGGTGCAGTGTTTGTGGTGGGCGTGAGTTGCTGGTTTCTGCTGCGTAAGCGCAACCGACAGCTGGCCCATGCCAGCATCAAGGTGGCCGCAGTGGTGGGCTGCCTGGCCTCGCTTGTGGTCATGGGCACCGGCGACCAGAGCGGGGTGCAGATAGCCCGCAAACAGCCCATGAAGCTCGCAGCCGCCGAGGGACTGCGCCAAGGCGGCGAGGGAGCCCCCTTCAGCATCGTTCCCGGCGTTGAGATACCCTCTATGCTCTCCATCCTGGCCACTCACGACGTCAACGGCTACGTGCCGGGCATTGACAATCTGCTGGAAGGCTACACCGCTCCTGACGGCACCGTCCACCTCTCGGCCCAAGAGAAGATGGAGCGCGGCCGGCTGGCCATCGACGCCTTCAGCCGCTATCGCCAGCATCGCGCCACGCAGCCCGGTGAAGCCGCCAAGGCACGCCAGGAGCTGACCGACCACATGGAGTACTTCGGCTACGGCTATTTAGAAAGTCCCGAACAGTTAGTGCCCAACGTGCCCCTCGTCTACTGGTCGTTCCGTCTCATGGTGGGCGGCGGAGGCTATATTCTGCTGGTGCTGCTCGCCGTGGTATGGCTTCAGCGCCGCGGCCTCTTGGAGACCACGCCTGTCGCCCTCTGGGCCGGCATGCTCACCGTGCCCGCTGCCTACATAGCCAGTCAGGCCGGGTGGGTGGTAGCCGAAGTGGGACGTCAGCCCTGGGCCATCCAGCACCTTCTGCCCGTCAACGTGGCCGTCTCGCAGCTCACCACGACCGAGGTGGTCACCACCTTCTGCCTCTTCGCCCTCATCTTCACCATCCTCCTCGTGGCAGAAGTCAAGATAATGTGTAACGCCATCAAGCAAGCGCCCGACGTAAGGCGCGAAGCCTGACCTTAGCCCTATACAGCCATGATAACCTACTCCTTCCTACAACACTACTGGTGGTTCTTGGTCAGCCTCCTCGGCGGCCTCCTTGTCTTCCTCATGTTTGTGCAGGGCGCCAACAGCCTGCTCTTCCGCATCGGCAAGACCGAGGGAGAGCGCAGCCTTTTAGTCAACGCCACCGGGCGCAAATGGGAATTTACCTTTACCACCCTCGTCACCTTCGGCGGCGCCTTCTTCGCCAGCTTCCCCCTCTTTTACAGCACGAGCTTCGGCGGCGCCTACTGGGTATGGATGCTCCTCCTGGTGAGCTTTGTGCTCCAGGCTGTGGCCTATGAGTTTCAGTCGAAGACGGGCAACGTCATGGGACGCCGCGTCTACAGGCTCTTCCTCGTGTTCAACGGCGTGGTCGCCCCCCTTGTGGTGGGTGCGGCGGTAGCCACCTTCTTCACAGGCAGCGACTTCGTGGTGAGCCGCGATGCCATGGGTTCGATGGGCAAAGGGCTCAGCCCCGTCATCAGCCGTTGGGGCAATGCCTGGCATGGTTTAGACGCCCTGTCCAACCCTTGGAACTGGGTGCTCGGTCTGACCCTCGTCTTCCTGGCCCGTGTGCTCGGTGCGCTCTATATGATTGACCTGCTCGACGATGCCGCCCTCGTGGCCCGCCTCCGCCGTCAGGTGCTCATAGACGCTGTGCCCTTCGTGGTGCTCTTCCTGGCCTTCACGGGCTACGTACTCACCGCCACCGGCCTCGCCTACGACGAAGCCTCCGCCACCTTCAGCCCCGAGCCTTACCGCTATCTCCATGTCTTTCTGTCCCACCCCACCATCCTGGTGCTCTTCGCAGCAGGGGTGGTGTTGGTGCTGACGGGCATCGGGCGCACGCTGCTGAAGCCTACGTCGGTGCGGGGCATCTGGTTCGCCGGTCCCGGCACGGTGCTGACGGTGCTTGCCGTGCTCCTGGTGGCCGGCATTGACAACACGGCCTACTACCCCTCCGTCAGCGACCCTCAGAGCTCCCTCTGCTTGGCTAACAGCAGCAGCAGCGAGTTTACGCTGCAAGCCATGGCCGTAGTGAGCCTCCTCGTACCCTTTGTGCTGGCCTACATAGCCTATGCCTGGCACTCCATAGACCTTGGCGGCCTCTCCCGCAAGCAGGTAGAGAGCGACGAACACGCTTACTAACTCCTTCCCTCCCCGTCGGCGGCGGCCTCAGCGGCCCTGCCGCATATACGTCTTGCCCTTCCATCCGCTCTGCCCACTACGGCAGGGGGAATGGAAGGGCAAGTTGCATTCGTCTTCTGTCTCCGGAGGACTACGGTCAAGGGCGCAGGTCGTCCTCGGCCGGGTAACGCTCCTTGAAGGAGGCCACGAAGGCGCTCACCGACGGCAGGCCGAAGTCGGCAGGTTGCAGCGAGGCGATGGCCACATAGCGCAGCGCAGCCACGTCGTCGGCCGGCCGCAGTGCCTCACCGGCCCGGAGGCGACACCTGAAGAAGCTGTCGCAGGTGTGCACCACATGGCCGCTGTAGAGGTAGGTGTTGGGGCGCGACTCTATGAAGTCAAAGGCTTCTACCTCGGCGCCCACTTCCTCGCGCACCTCTCTGAGCAGGCCCTCGGTGAGGCTCTCGCCGGGGTCGACAAAGCCGCCGGGCAGGTCGAGCGTTCCGCGGTGTGGCTCCCTGCCTCTCACGGTGCAGAGCAACTCATGGCGGTCGTTGACGATGACGGCCACGGTGGCTGCCGCCGCGTTGGGGTAGAAGGTAAAGCCACACGCCTCGCAGCGCTTGCTGTGGGCGTTGCAGGGCACAAAGCGGGGGCTGCCGCAGTGGGGGCAGAAGTGGAAGTCGGACAAGGGGTGATTGGTGGGCATGGCTCTGAGAGGTAGTGAGATGTACGTGTGGCTGTATATGGCAAGGTGGGCGCGTCCTTCGTGAGAGGGCGGCCCACCTTGCGGTATGGTTATCGTGCGGCGGCCCGTGCGGCTGAGCCGGAGGCCGTGGCTGCGAGGTCTTAGTCGGCTATGAGGCCAAACTCTGCACCCGAGGCAAAGTCTTGTCCGTTGTGCTCGTTGAGAGCACGCAGACGGATGTAGCGGGCCTTGACGGGGCTTCCGAACATGACTCTCTTGAGGTCGGCGTTACGTTCGAAACTTCCGCGGTGGATGGGCTCGCCCCACTCCTTGCCGTCCTGGCTTACGTAGATTTCGTAGTCTTTGATCCAGCCGTTCTGGCCGGAGGTGCGTGGCTGCATGGTGAAGCCCTTCATGAGTTTGACCTCTCCGGCATCGAAGTCCACCCAGTGGGGATATTTGGCCAGGGTGATGGAGTACATGGTGTGCCAGATGGTGGAGGGGTCGCCGTCGGTGAGATGGGCTGCGCTGCCGCTGCCGGGTTCCTGCGACGAGGCGAAGACCACTTCGAGGGGCACGCTCTCGATGCGGGGATAGGTCATCTCGACGCTGAGTGTGGGCACTTCCTTATACCATGCCTTGATGGTGCCGCCTGCGCGCAGGTCGATGGGCTCGGTGTAGGGCTTGCCCTTCTTGGCGCCGTTGAGGGCATACATGATGGTGCGTCCCTTGGCGGGGGTAGAGAGTGTCACGCGTCCCACACGGCTTCTCTCCATGCTGATGGGCTGTTCGCCTGAGGCTGACACCTTGGCTGTCTCTATCAGCTGGGATGCCATGGCGCGACCGATGTTGACGGGGCGAATGATAAAGCCGAAGTTGTAGTTGCTGGCCATGGTGCGGTCGTCGGCGAGGGGTCCGCCCTGTCCGCAGCTGGCTCCGCCGAGTCCGGTCACCTTGGTGTCGAGGTGCAGGTGGGTGCCCGACGAGGCCGGGAGCTGATGGGGATGGGGGGCGAGGGTCAGTTCCTGCTGGCTGTAGGGCAGCGCCGAGGCTGACATGAGGCCGTCGGCCACGAAGACCACTCCCTGTCCGCGTTCGTTGGTCAGGGCGCACCAGCGCACCTCTTCACGGTTGCCTTGGGCCTGTGGCTTGGGCAGCATGATGCCTTGCTCGGCCACGGTGCTCTCGTGCAGTTCGATGAACTGGCTTGTCTTGCGGTCGTTGTAGTTGTTGATGGGGCCGCGGCCGTAGTAGTAGTACTTGCTGAAGGCTGAAGGCAGCTGCATGGCGTAGCCTAATCGGGGCAGCACTACGTTGGCGCGGTTCGAGGAGATGGCGCTCTGAAGCTCGATGCTACCGTCGGGGTAGACGGTGTACACCTGGTTGGTCGTAAACTTAAAGTCGTCGTCGGTGAGAGGGTGGCGGCCTTCGCTGAAGGTGTATGCCTTTTCGGGGGTGCGGTCGCCGTTGCCGTACACCTGGTTACAGCCTTCCTTACCCTGGCTCACCACGGTGTAGCTTATCTGCACGCAGCCGTTGGGCAGTACGTTGACAGAGGGCGAGGCGGCGGTGTGTTTCAGGTCGTAGAGGCCGTAGCGGAACCAGTCATTGGGGTAGCCTATGCCTGCGTCGTTGTCGGTGGGGGCACGGTAGGCGTCGAGCTTGGGTCCGTTGCCTTGGGCTATGACCACCTGGCTGCCGTAGCTCAGGGCGTCGAGCGAACCGGTGGCATGGTCGAAGCGGGCGGAGAAGTCTTTGCCGTGGATGGTGACTCCGGCTTCGTCTTTGTCAATCTGCAGGGGCTGGTTGCTGATGGCCACGGAGGCCACAGCGGGTGCTTTCTCTATGGCGGCGCGCACGGGGAGCTGCTCTTCCATCTGCACGTAGCCCTTCTTGGCCCAGGGCATATCTTTGGCCAGACGGAACTGCACCTTGACGAAATACTCTGAGGCGGGATCGAGGGCTGCGTAGTCGTAGGGCAGCTTGAAGTTCTGGCGCTCGCGTGCCTGTACGGCCTTGCGCACTCCCTGGAGGGGCTGCTCCTTCATGACGCAGACGCCGTCTTTCCATAGCGACCAGACAATGTCGTAGTCGGCGAGCGACTCGAAGTAGTTCTTGTTGAATATCTCGATGCGTCCTTGGGTCATGTCGACGGCCTTGACGCCCACGTTCTGGTAGACCTTCTTCACTTCATAGTACTGGGCCTTGGGGGCGAGGTCGGGCTGCATGATGCCGTTCATGCAGAACATGCCGTCGTTGGGTTTGTTGTCCATGCCGAAGTCGCCGCCGTAGCCGAAGTAGCGCTGACCATGGTCGTAGCCGTAGAGGGCCTGGTCTACCCAGTCCCAGATGGCGCCGCCAATGAAGAAGTTGGTGCTCTCGATGGCGTCCCAGTAGTCTACGAGGTTGCCCACGGCGTTGCCCATGGAGTGGGCGTATTCTGAGATGTGGTAGGGGTACTTGATGTTATAGTTGCCCTTGACGGCGCCCTGCACCCAGGGGATGGAGGGATACTGGTTGGAGCCCATGTCGACGATGTCGTTGTTGCGCTCATACTGCACGGGGCGCGAGGTGTCGTATGCCTTGATGGCGTTGTAGGCTTCCACGAAGTTGTGGCCGGGTCCGGCCTCGTTGCCCAAGCTCCAGATGGCCACGGAGGGGTGGTTGATGTGGGCGCGCACCATCTCCATGTTGCGGGCGATGTGGGCATTCTTGAATTCGGGCACGTGTGAGAGGCTGGCTTCACCGTAGTAGTATTCGTGGCTCTCTATGTTGGCCTCGTCTTCCAGGTAGATGCCGTAACGGTCGCACAGGTAGTACCAGTAGGGGTCGTCGGGGTAGTGGCAGTTACGCACGTGGTTGATGTTGCCCTGCTTCATGAGGAACACCTCGTGCTCCATCTGGCTGCGCGACACGGTGTGTCCGGTGGCGGGATTATTCTCGTGGCGGTTGACGCCCTTCATCTTGATGGGCTGCCCGTTGAGATAGTAGTAGCGACCGGCGAGCCCGAACTCGTCCTGGTTGGCCGGTGTCTCTTTAATCTCGATCTTGCGGAAGCCGACGATGGTGGAGAAGGTCTCGACCACGTTGCCCTTCTTGTCCTTGAGCTGCCCCACGAGGGTGTAGCAGTGGGGGGCTTCTGCACTCCATGGCTTGACGGCTTTGTCGGCATGGAGGGTGGTGGAGGCTATAAGGCTCTGACCCTTGCCCGGCAGCACGTCGACGTCGGCCACGGCTGTCAGTCCGGCCACGAGGGTATTGTCCTGGCCATAGAGGGTGTTCTCATAGAGCGAATAGGCCAGGGTGTAGCCCTTGACGGCCTTCTTGTCGAGGTTGAGCACTTCGGCGTCGATGCGCAGGGAGGCGCTGCCTGAGGAGGCGTTGTAGTCGGGGATGGCCTTGAGGTCGCGCACCTGCACACGGGGCTTGGCGGTGAGGGCGACGCTGCGGAATATGCCGGGGAGGCGGAACATGTCCTGGCTCTCGAGGAAGGAGCCGTCGGAGTGGCGGTACACTTCTACGGCCACGAGATTCTCACCCGTGGGGTTGAGGTAAGGGGTGATGTCAAACTGGGCGAGGTTGCGTGAGTTCTTGGAGAAGCCCACGTACTTGCCGTTGATGTAGAGGTAGAAGAAGGAGTCTACGCCGTCGAAGTTGATGTAGACTTGCTTGCCCTGCCAGTCGGAGGGCAGGGTAAAGGTGCGGCGGTAGGAGCCCACCTCGTTGCGGTCGGTGTACGACTGCCAGTCTTTGGGCGGTGTACGCATGACGCCGCCTTTCCAGTCGCCCACGGCCACGCTGTGGGCGAAGATGACGCGCTGGTTGGAGTAGAGGGGCTTTCCATACTTGTAGGAGCCGTCTTTGCCCAGTCCGGTCATGTTCCAGCACATGGGCACACTGACTTTGTCCCATCCCGAGTCGTCGAAGTCGGTACGGAAGAAGTCTTTGGGCCGTTGGTCGGGATTGGAAGCCCAGTGGAATTGCCACTCGCCGTCGAGCGAGCGCCACAGGCCGCTGTGCTCGGGAAGCACCTTGCGGGCTTCGTCGACACTGTTGAAGGAGAAGAACCAAGCGTGGGGCTGCTGCTTGTTGTACGCTACTGAGTCGGGGCTCTGCCATTCCCAGCCGGTGGGTTCTGCCATGTGGCCATAGAAGAAGCCGTCGAGCCGGCTGACCTGTGCCCACGATGGGGCGAAGAGCAGACCTGCAAGGAGCGTCAAGGTTGTCTTACGCATAATGATATGGATTAAGGAAACAAAAATCGTGAAACCTCTGCCGAGAGTGGTCGCGGCGGCGGCCGGAGGGACCATGGGCGACGCTGTCGGCAGAAGGGGAGTAAGGGTGTTTTTCGAAGAGCCGCCGTAGCACGGCAAGGCTCCGGGGCTCTGTCACACGCTGCGACAAGGCAAAGATATGGTTAAAAACCTTACGGACAAAAGGTTTAACATGTTTGTTTCACCCGCCGCTGACTTTCGCAGCCGGAGGGCGGAGGGCGAGGGGGCTTGCGGGCGCTGCACGGAGGGGGCTGAAAAAAACTCCGGGCTATCCGGGATGGGCTGAAAGCATTGGAGTTTCTTCTACATGTACATCTAAGATTTTCTACATGTACATCTAGTTTTTTCTACATGTACATCTAGTTTTTTCTACATG
>CAMAMB010000049.1 GCA_945836755.1 uncultured Bacteroidales bacterium | reverse complement strand
CAGTTTCAACGGGAATGCTTCCAGTTTCAACGGGGCTGCTTCCAGTTTCAACGGGGCTGCTTCCAGTTTCAACGGGAATGCTTCCAGTTTCAACGGGGCTGCTTCTAGTTTCAACGGGGCTGCTTCTAGTTTCAACGGGGCTGCTTCCAGTTTCAACGAGGCTGCTTCCAGTTTCAACGAGGCTGCTTCTAGTTTCAACGGGGCTGCTTCCAGTTTCAACGGGAATGCTTCCAGTTTCAACGGGGCTGATTCCAGTTTCAACGGGAATGCTTCCAGTTTCAACGGGGCTGCTTCCGGTGGTTCGACGGAAGGTTTTGTGAAATCTCCCCCCAAGCCTGCGGCCCTCGTTGAGGGCATTATTTTTATCTTTAACCTTCATAAAGGTACTTTCATGTAAGCCCTATCTCAAACAAAAAAGGTACTTTTGCTGCATGAATAGTCTGTCCCGTCATTTGTTGGCTTTGCTGCTACGCTACGACTGCGTAATCGTGCCCGACTTAGGAGGGTTCGTAGCGCAGTATGTGCCAGCGCGTTACCTAAAGGAGGAGGGTCTTTTCCTTCCGCCTCATCGCACGCTGGCCTTCAACCCGCAGCTCTCTATGAATGACGGTCTGCTGGTGCAGTCGTATATGCAGTGCCACCACCTGGGCTATGCCGAGGCGCTCCGCATGATAGGGGCAGAGGTCGCCGCGCTGAAGGACGAAGTCGATAAACATGGGCAGGCCGCTGTCAACGGGTTAGGTGTGCTGTCGAAGCAGGTAGGCGGTAGCTATATGTTTACCCCCTTAGAGGCCGGCATTGTCTCGCCCGAGCTCTATGCTCTCTCCACCGTCAGCTGCTGTATCGCCTCAGAGCGCCAACGTGAGGGTGGGGCAGAGGTGCGCCGTCCGGCTCGCCGCAAGGCTAAGCCCGCCGCTGCCAAACTCAAGGCCATGGGCCGTAGTCTGAGCGAGAGTGAATGGACACACTATGTGGCAGCCGCCGTCGTGGCTGTGGTCTTCTATTTTCTGTGGGCCACCCCCGTTCAGAATGATGCTGTTCTCCCCGATGGCCATTATTCCACCTCCGTGAACGCACAACTTTTCGCCCCTGATAAGCCCATGGCAGCTGTGTCAGACCGACGTGCCGACACCATCGCTGTGGCAGAGGCTCCCACTGTGGCCGCGGCTGAAGATAGCCTCACTGCCGGTCACGATGTAGCATCAGCGCAGACTCAAAAGGAGACGGCTGGTGCGCAATCCGCTGCTCCGGCCGCAGAGCCGGCTTCCGTTACGATGGCCGAGCCTCAGGCTTCGCCCCGGCAGCAGGTGACGAACGACGCGCCGGAGGCCGTGTATGTCATTGTGCTCTCCAGCGCCATCTCCAAGCGCAGTGCCGAAGCCTATGTGGCAAGTCTGCAGCGCGACGGTCTGAAGACGGCCCGTGTCATGTCAACCCCGAAGATGGTCAGGGTGGTCTGTGGGGGCTATGCCTCAGAGCATGAGGCCCGCCAGGCCCTGCGTGAGCTCAGCACAGATGCCCGTTTCAGCGACGCCTGGGTGCTCCGTCAGTAACCCACCTCCTCGTCCTCTTCATATACTACATTGGGGAATTCCCACCGGCTGTAGGTCGTCGACCGCCACACTACGGCGTCGTGTCATGCTTCCCTAACCCCTTCCCGCCCGACACAATTTTTTTCCGCCCGCATGAAACGTCTCAGATGTCCTAAATGTGAAGAGATTTGGACCTTTGACGAGAGCCGGTATGCGCCCGGCAGTGTTCTTGTCTTTGTGTGCCCCTCTTGCTCCAAGCAGTTTAAGATACGTATGCCGGCAGCCCGTGAAGCTGCCTCTGATGATTCATCAGCCTCCGAAGCGGTAGGCGCAGCGCCCCTCGCCTACCTGACGGTGGTGGAGAATGCTTTCCATTTCAAGCAAGTAGTCCCCCTCTACGAGGGAGAGAATGTGGTGGGCCGTTGGGTAAGAGGTACTAAAGCCGGGGCCGCCATCAAGACGGTAGACCCCAGTGTCGACACCACCCATTGCCGTTTCAGAGTGAGTGTCAAGCAGGGCGAGGTGAAGTGTACCGTACAGGATGCCCCGTCTCATACAGGCACCTTTGTCCATCATGATATTCTTCAGCCCAAAGAGCAGGTGCTGCTGGCCGAAGGCGACGTGGTGACCATAGGAGCTACCACCCTCATCTTCAGTTATAGCGCGCCTGAGTAGCGTGGCGTTACCCCCTTCTCAGCGTAGGCTTCGGGCTTTCCTCTTAGACTCCTTCGTGTGACGCTTCTTGCTATATCCCTTTCCTTCTGTGTCTTATGAAGCGCTTGTCCCTCTGTCTGCTACTCCTGATAATCTGTATGCTTCGCAGCCAGCGCTGTGAGGCATTTATCATATACGCGCCGGCCACGACAGCGGCCATCGACCGCAGCGCGCCGGTGCCTGCGCCGGCAAGCGTACCCACCTCTGCCGATACCCTTCTGCTGAGCGGAAGGTTTTACAGCAAGCCCTTAGGAGTGAAGCTGCACCTCAACCTTTTCGAGGCCAACCTCGAAGCGCCCGGTTACAGCTTCTTAGGCCCCATGCACGGCTACATCGAGGGCGGCATATACGGCACCTGGATGATTACCCGCTTTACGATCAGCCAGAAAGGGGTGCGTATACGTTTCATCAATGACATAGGTTCTGAAACTCAGGAAGTCGACTTCAGCCCCGATGGCGAGGGTCGTTATGTGCTTCGCACGGTAGGGTCAAATGCCTTTCGCAAGGCCGTGGGCCGCAAGCTGGTGAAGGTGGACGATGTCTTCGTGTTTGAGCGTCAGGGCGAAGCCACCGCTGAAACCACCTCCCCGTAGCGGACAGGCAGGCCGTCACTCCCGTGCGCGGCAAAGAGGTAGCTATTCCCGCTCGCACGTCCGGCTCCTAAGGATACTCCCTTTTTTATAATATGTGTACCCTTCCCGTCTTTGCTCGTCGCGTGGCCGATTTTCTGTTTCCACGTGTGTGTCTCGTGTGCAAGCAGCGCTTGCAGGTAGGGGAGGAGTATCTATGTGTGTCGTGTCTTCAGTCCATGCCCTATACGCGGCTTGAAGGTAGACGGGGCAATGTGTTGGAGCGGCTGTTTATGAGCGAAGACTACGAGCTGGGCCGCGCCACCGCCTTGTACTATTACCAAACCCATAGCGGCAGGACCCAACCTATACTTTCGTTCAAGTATCGCCACCGCACCGACGTGGCACTGTGGCTCGGACGCGTGATGGCACGCCAGCTGGCCGGGTCGGGCTTCTTCGAGGGTGTTGATGTCATCGTGCCCGTGCCTTTGTCGTCGCGGCGTCTCTTCCAGCGAGGCTATAATCAGTGTGAGCTTCTGGCTAAAGGCATCAGCGGGGTGACCCACATCCCCGTGAACACGGCTGCCGTGGTCAGGAGAGTGGATAACGCCACGCAGACCCACCTCGACTATCTGCAGCGCGAGGCCAACGTGTCAGGTATCTTCGAGCTGCGTCGCTCCCGGCAGTTGCACGGCAAGCACGTGTTGCTCGTAGACGACGTCATCACCACGGGCAGCACTCTCCGTCAGCTTGCCAAGGTGGTGGCCGCGGCGGGCGATGTGACGGTCAGCGTTCTGGCCGTGGCCCTCTCTACCTTCCATAAACACCGGCCCGAGATAGATGCCGAGGAGTCTACTTGACAGAATGACATCTATAACGCCTGCATGTTGTTAAATTATTGGCAGAACTTTTATTTATATTTCTCTAAATGCTCGCCCCCTTGGCGAGAGGCCTAACTTTGTGGCATGAAGAAGTCAACTATCTGGACCATAGCCGGCATCGTAGGCGTGACCTTCCTGACGCTACTCTTCTTTCAAACCAAGTATTTTGAAGAAGTGTTGAAAATGCGTAAGGAGCAGCTTGACGAGTCGGTGGCGCGCAGCTTGTACCAGGCGGCGCGACAGCTTGAGTTGAATGAGGCCCGCAAGAGCTTGGAGCAGGAGTTGCTGCCAGCCCAGCGTCAGGTGCAGGCCTTGCCGAGTGACTCTCAGCGGCTTCGCCCTCATACCACGCCCGCCACTCTCTCCAAGGACTACTTCATCAATCGCTTCAGCTCCAATGTGGCCGGCGATGGCGTAGAGCGTGGCGCAGCCGACTCCTTGCGCCTGAAGATGGAGAAGCAGCGCGACCTGCTCGAAGAGGTGGCCTACTCCATGCTCTACCACAGCAGCGAGTATCCCCTGGCTGAGCGCATCGACTTCCGCCGTTTCGACAGCGACCTGCGCTTCCACCTTCGCGCCAACGGTGTCATGCTCGATTATCACTTCTATATCACCACCTCCGACGGGCGCGTGGTGTATCGTTGCCCCGACTACACAGCCGACGGCGACGAGATGCTCTATCGTCAGGTGCTCTTCCCCAACGACTCGCCTGCCCAGATGGGCATACTCTATATCCACTTCCCCGGCCTCAAGGGCTACCTCTTCTCCTCGGTGCGTTTCATGATGCCGGCGCTCTTCTTCACGGTCTTCCTCCTGATTGTGTTCATCTTCACCATCTACACCATCTTCAGGCAGAAGCGGCTGACCGAAATCAAGAACGACTTCATCAACAACATGACCCACGAGTTCAAGACGCCCATCTCCACCATCAGTCTGGCAGCGCAGATGCTCAAAGACCCCTCGGTGGCAAAGAGCGAGGCCATGTTCAACCACATCTCGGGAGTCATCATCGACGAGACCAAGCGCCTGCGCTTCCAGGTGGAGAAGGTGTTGCAGATGTCTATGTTCGACCGCAAGGCCGCTACATTCAAGTGCAAGGAACTGGACGCCAACGCCATGATTGAGGATATAGCCAATACCTTCCGCCTGAAGGTAGAAGCCTCCGGCGGTCAGCTGCTTACCAACCTTGAGGCTACCGACCCCATCGTCTACGTTGACGAGATGCACTTCACGAACGTCATCTTCAACCTCTTGGACAATGCCGTGAAATATGCCTCACCCGACCGCTCCCTCCTCATCCGCGTGACGACACGCAACGAAGGTCACAAGCTCGTGGTGGCCATAGAGGATAACGGCATCGGCATACGCCGCGAAGACCTCAAGAAGATATTCGAAAAGTTCTTCCGCGTGCCGCATGGCAACCGCCACGATGTCAAGGGCTTCGGCCTGGGCCTGGCTTATGTCCACAACGTGGTACGTGCCCTCAAGGGCCAGATACACGCTGAGAGTGACTTTGGCAAGGGCACGCGCTTCCTCATCCATCTCCCCTTGATGTCTTCCAACTAACCCACACCGCTTTTAACAATCACCCAATACCCCTTACGACTATGGACAACAATAAAAAAATGAGAATTCTCCTTTGCGAGGACGACGAGAACTTAGGTATGCTGTTGCGCGAATACCTTCAGGCCAAAGGCTACGACACTGAGCTCTGTCCCGACGGCGAGGCAGGCTACCGTGCCTTCACCCTCAACAAGTTCGACCTCTGTGTGCTTGACGTCATGATGCCAAAGAAAGACGGCTTCTCGCTTGCCAAGGACATCCGCCAGACTTCAGACGAGATACCCATCATCTTCCTCACAGCCAAGACCCTCAAAGAAGACATCCTCGAGGGCTTCCGCATCGGGGCAGACGACTACCTTACAAAGCCCTTCTCCATGGAAGAGCTGACCTTCCGCATCGAGGCCATCCTCCGCCGTGTCAGGGGCAAGAAGAACCGCGACCGCGTGCACTACAAGATTGGCTCCTTCACGTTCGACACCCAGAAGCAAATCCTCTCGCGCGGCGACGAGCAGACAAAGCTCACCACAAAAGAGAGCGAGCTCCTCGGCCTGCTCTGTGCCCATGCCAACGAGGTGCTCCAGCGTGACTTCGCGCTGAAGACCATCTGGATTGACGATAACTACTTCAACGCCAGGTCTATGGACGTCTACATTACCAAGCTCCGCAAGCACCTCAAGGGCGACGAGAATGTAGAAATCATCAACATACACGGCAAGGGCTATAAGCTCATCACCCCTGACCCTGAGTGCTAATCAGCCACCCGCTGACCCATCGAAGGCAGACATTCGTTGCAGTGTCTGCCTTTTTTGCGTACTTTTGTAGTCTCAACATCTATATATACCCGTGTATGAATGATAAAGAAGCCAAGCTGCAAGCCTTCGGGCGTCTCTTAGATGTGCTCGACGAGTTGCGCGAGAAGTGTCCCTGGGACCGCAAGCAGACCAACGAGAGCCTCCGGACCAACACCATCGAAGAGACCTACGAACTCTGTGACGCCCTCTTGACTGACGACGCCAAGAATATATGTAAGGAGCTGGGCGACGTGCTTCTCCACGTCTGTTTCTACGCCAAGATAGGGGAGGAGAAGCAGCAGTTTGACATCGCCACCGTGTGCAACCTTCTCTGCGACAAGCTTATCTATCGCCACCCCCATATCTATCCACCCCGGGAAGCCCCCAAGTCGGAGGTCAAAACCGAGGCAGAGGTGCTCAGCCAATGGGAGCAGCTCAAGCAGCGCGAGAAAGACGGCAACAAGACTGTACTCTCCGGCGTCCCCGTCTCGCTGCCGAGCCTTATCAAGGCAGTTCGCATTCAGGAGAAGGCCCGCGGAGTAGGTTTCGACTGGGAAGAGCGCGAGCAGGTCTGGGACAAGGTCAAAGAGGAAATAGCCGAGTTCGAACAGGAAGTAAAGAACGCTAACCACGACAAGGCTGAGGCCGAACTGGGCGACGTGCTCTTCAGCCTCATCAATGCGGCCCGCCTCTATCACCTCAACCCCGACAACGCCCTCGAACGCACCAACCGCAAGTTCATTACCCGGTTCAACTATTTAGAACAGAAGACGCTCAAGCAGGGCCGCGACCTGAAGCAAATGACCCTGGCCGAGATGGACGAAATATGGGAAGAGGCCAAGCGCTTAGCCCGCTAATGCCCCTTCCGCCCCACGCAGTGCTCCCGCCATGCCATTACCACCTGATATAACACATGATAGATAGAGCCACCATACAGCGCGTGATGGACGCCACCGACATAGTCGACGTGGTGAAGGACTTCGTCATGTTGCGCAAGGCCGGCGTCAACTACAAGGGCCTTTGCCCTTTCCACAACGAGAAGACACCGAGTTTCGTGGTCTCTCCCAGCAAGCAGCTCTGTAAGTGCTTCTCGTGCGGCAAGGGGGGCAACGCCGTCCACTTCCTTATGGAGCTCGAGCAGATGACTTATCCCGAGGCCATCAAGTGGTTGGGTAATAAGTATGGTATAGAGGTGCGCGAGAAGGAGCTGACCAATGAGGAGCGCCTTCTTGAAAATGAGCGTGAGAGTATGTTCATTCTCAACGAGTGGGCCGGCAAGTACTTCACCGACGTGCTGCTCAACGATGTCGACGGCGTGGCGCAAGGCCTCAAGTACTTCCGACAGCGAGGCTTCCGCGACGACACCATCCGCAAGTTCGGCCTTGGCTTCAGCCCGACCGACCGCACAGCCATGGGCCACGCTGCCCTTGCCCGCGGCTACCGTCGCGAGTATCTGCTGAAGACTGGGCTTTGTTATGAGACCGACGACCACCGCCTCGTCGACCGCTACCACGGCCGCGTCATCTTCCCCGTCCACACCGTCAGCGGCAAGATAGTGGCCTTCGGCGGCCGCATTCTCAGCTCCGACAAGAGCGTGGCCAAGTACGTCAACTCCCCCGAGAGCCTCATCTACAGCAAGAGCCACCAGCTCTACGGCCTCTATCAGGCCAAGCAGGCCATCGTTAAGGCCGGCTGCTGCTACCTCGTCGAAGGCTACACTGACGTCATTTCCATGCACCAGAGTGGCGTGGAGAACGTCGTAGCCTCTTCGGGCACCTCACTGACTGAGGGCCAGATACGCCTGCTCCACCGTTTCACCGACCATATCACCGTGCTCTACGACGGCGACGCTGCCGGCATCAAGGCCAGTCTGAGAGGCATCGACATGTTGCTGAAGGAAGGGCTTACCATCAAGGTGCTGCTCCTGCCCGACGGCGAAGACCCCGACAGCTTCGCGAGAGCACACAGTGCGGCTGAGTTCCGTCAGTACATAGAGACCCATCAGACCGACTTCATCCGCTTCAAGACCCGCCTGCTGCTTGACACCCTCGCCTCCGACGACCCTGTCCAGCGAGCCGCTCTCGTCAGCGACATCGTGCGCAGCATCTCCGTCATACCCGATGCCATTGTGCGCCAGATGTATGTGAGCGAGTCGGCCCGCCTGCTCTCCGTCTCTGAGAACCTCATAGCCTACGAGACCGACAAGCTCCGCCGGGCTATGCCGCGCGCTGACGAGCGTCGCACCCCCTCTGCCCACGCTCCGCGGCTGCCCGAGGTGCCTGCCCCCGGTCCGGCGCTTCCTCCCGCTCCGCCTGTTTCCGCTGCCCCGGTTGCCGGCGAAGCTGTGCCGCCCCTTCCCGCCGACGTTCCGCCGCCGCCTTCCGCCGAGCCTCTTGCCGTCGAGCCACCCACCGGCGTCCCCCTGCCGCCCGACGTGCCTCCCGCCGAGGCCGACCTCCCGCCTGCGTCGCCTCCCGCCGAGCCGGCCACTGCCCTGCCCGGCGCGCTCAGCCGCCTGCAGCAGACGGAGTATGCCCTCATGCGCATGATTGTCAAGTACGGTGAGCTCCCCCTCCGCACCGATACCGCCGACGCCGATACTACGTCCCCCGCTTCGGCCGATGGGGCACAGACAGTCACCGTCAGTGTGGCGAAATACATAGCCGACAGCTTGGCCGACGACGATATACGGCTCGCCAACCCCACCGATGCCCTCATTCTCGAGGAGGCGGTACGTGAGGCCTCACTGAGTGCCGACTGGAAGGCCCTGCCTTACTTTACCCTCCATCCCGACCTGGCCATCAGCCGTTTCGCTTCTGCCGTGGCCGAGGATGAAGAGCCTCTCAGCTCACGCCAGCAGGCGCTCTACGTCTCAGAGCGCTATCGCCTCGACGAGGTAGTGCCGCGTCTGCTCCATGACTATAAGTATTCCCTCATTTGCCGCCAGAAGGAAGACCTCCTGCGCCAGCTCGCCGACCCGCAGCTCTCGCAGCAGCCCGAGAAGGCCCGTGCCCTGATGGAGCAGTATATGCAGCTCATCCACATAGAGCGCCAGTTTGCTCTCTTGCTGGGCGACAGGGTGGTGGTCAAGCCGCGCCTTCGCTGAACCCTTCCGTCGGGCCTTCCGAGCCCTCGGCCGCACTGGCCGTGCCCCTCGTGGCCGCCTCGGACGGCCCTAATTCCTCCTCCCTTCCTTCCCCTCATTTGCCTATGGAAAAGTTTCAAGTCCACATACTGGGTTGCGGGAGCGCCCTCCCCACCATGCGTCATCATCCTACGTCGCAGGTGGTCAACCTTCGCGAAAAGCTCTTTATGATAGACTGCGGCGAAGGCACTCAGCTCCAGCTGCGCCGACAGCACCTCAAGTTCTCGCGCCTTGACCATATCTTCATCTCCCATCTCCACGGCGACCATGTGCTCGGCCTGCTGCCGCTCATCTCCACCCTCTCGCTCATGGGCCGTACCACGCCGCTCCACATCTACGCCCATGCCGCTCTCGAAGGGCTCATGCGGCCCCAGTTGTCCTTCTACTGCGCCGGCTTGAACTTCGACGTGGTCTTCCATGCCTTGCCCACCTTCACCGCCATGACGCCGGAGCTTGTCTTCTCTGACCGCAGTGTCGACGTATACGCTGTCCCCCTGCGTCATCGACTCCCGGCCTGTGGCTTCATCTTCCGCGAGCGGCCCCGGCTGCCCCACATACGCCGCGACATGATCGACTTCCTGCAGATACCCCACTACGAGATTACTAACATCAAGCAAGGGGCAGGATGGACCACCGAAGATGGCGACTATTATCCCCACGAACGTCTGACCTACCCGGCTGAGCGGGGACGTTGCTACGCTTACTGCTCCGACACTGAGTTTCTGCCGCAGCTGCCCGGTGTGCTCTCCGGCGTGACGGTCCTCTTCCACGAAGCCACCTTCGGTCAGCAGCATGCGGCCCGCGCTGCCGAGACCCACCACAGCACGGCGGCCCAGGCAGCCACCGTGGCCGCCCGTGCCGGTGTCGAGCGCCTAATCATCGGTCATTACTCCTCGCGTTACGACGACGAGCGCCCCCTCTTAGACGAGGCCCGCGCCGTCTTTCCCCATACCCAACTGGCTACGGAAGGCATGGTCGTAGAGGTCTGACCGCCGTGCGCCGTTTTCAGCTGTCGGCGGTCGCTTTGCGCTCTCCGCGAGCAGGCTTTGCACTCTCTGCGAGCAGGTTTTCACCGCAACTGCTACGTACAAGGCAGGTTCTCCACTCCGGAGGGCCTGCCTTCTCTCGTTCGCGGAGCGTATGAGGTTGTGCTGCGGCAAGTGTTGGCGCCCTCTGCCAGCAGCCCCGTGCCGCCCGGCCCGCTTAGCGCGGCAATTTGCCCTTACGGCAAGGGAGTTAACCATCTTTCGGAGCATTCCCGCAAATGGTTTTCGGTCGGAAACAGATGTGGTTTCGGCCGGAAACAGATGTGGCGTCGACCGAAAACAGATGTGGCGTCGGCCGAAACCACTTGGCTCGCTTGCTTCCCGTCACGGCAATGAGCCCTCCAAATTCGCCATTGTGCCTTCCACGCCGTTCCGTGAGTAGTTGCGTTTGCTGTCAAAAGTGCTGCAAACAATTCGTTTTGGCCGCCAGAATGCACGAAATTGCTCGCAAATACTTACATCTTGCTCAAAAAGTTGCGTCTATCCCGCAGAAATGCCTATCTTTGCGCCTGCAAACCTGCGGGATGCAGGTCCATCTTTCCCCCTTACGACCTCCTATGATCTACGATTTAACTACTATCCGCTCCTTCTATCAGACTTACGCCACCAAGGTAGAGGCCCTTCGCGCCGCGCTGGGTCGCCCGCTGACCTATGCCGAAAAGGTGCTTGGCGTGCATGCCGCCACCCTCCCCACTGCAGCCACCTTCCGCCGCGGCGAGAGTTACGGCCTCTTCTACCCCGACCGTGTCTGCATGCAAGACGCCACCGCCCAGATGGCCGTGTTGCAGTTTATGAACGCAGGGCGCGAGGCTACGGCCGTGCCCACCACCATCCATTGTGACCATCTCATCAAGGCATGGAAAGGTGTGGAGGTCGACCTGCCCGCCGCCATGACGGTCAATAAAGAAGTGTATGGCTTCCTGCAATCCGCCGCCCGCCGCTACGGCATGGGTTTCTGGCCGGCCGGAGCAGGCATCATCCACCAGGTAGTGCTTGAAAACTACGCCTTTCCCGGTGGCATGATGGTGGGCACCGACTCCCACACCCCTAACGCCGGCGGCTTAGGCATGGCGGCCATCGGAGTGGGCGGTGCCGACGCCGTAGATGTCATGGTGGGCAGCGAGTGGGAACTGAAGATACCCCGCCTCATCGGCGTACGCCTGACCGGAAGCCTCAACGGCTGGACCTCGGCCAAGGATGTCATTCTCCACCTGGCCGGCATACTCACTACCAAGGGGGCAACCAATGCCATCATCGAATACTTCGGTCCCGGTGCCGCCACCATTGCCGCTACGGGCAAGGCCACTATCTGCAACATGGGCGCAGAAGTGGGCGCCACCACCTCCCTCTTTGCCTACGATGCCCACACGGCGGCTTACCTGCGCTCGACAGGGCGCGACGAAGTGGCCGACCTGGCCGACGCCCTGGCCACGCAGCTCTGTGCCGACGCCGAAGTGTATGCACAGCCCGAGCAATATTTCGACCGCGTCATCGACATAGACCTCAGTGCTCTGCAGCCCTATCTCAACGGGCCTTTCACCCCCGACGCGGCCACGCTCGTCAGCCAGATGCCCGTCAAGGCCCGCCAGGAAGACCTTCCCCGCCAGGTCGAAGCCTGCCTGATAGGCTCCTGCACCAACTCCTCGTATCAAGACCTCGCCCGCGCCGCCTCCGTGGTCAAGAGCCTGCGAGCCGCCGGCCACAGCCTGCGTGCCCCGCTCTACATCAACCCCGGCAGCGAGCTTGTCAGAGCCACCGCAGAGCGCGACGGCCTCATGGACATCTTCACCGAGGCAGGCGCCGTCATCATGACCAACGCCTGCGGCCCCTGCATCGGCCAGTGGCAACGCGAGACAGCAGACCCCACGAAACGCAACAGCATCGTGACCAGCTTCAACCGCAACTTCGCCCGACGGGCCGACGGCAACCCCAATACCCATGCCTTCGTGGCCTCGCCCGAAGTGACTGTGGGCTACGCCTTCAGCGGCAGCCTCTGCGAACATCCCTCCTTCTCGCCCGAGTGGGGCGGCATACAGCCCTGCGGAGAAGCCCTGCCCCCGGCCGGCTATGCCCGCACCGAAGACAGTGTGGAGGCCATGCGCCCCGACTACGACATACGGCCTGACACCACGGCCGGGGTGGTCATCGACCCCGCCAGCGAGCGCCTCCAACGTTTAGAGCCTTTCGGTCCGTGGGACGGCAGCGACTTTGAACGTCTGCCCCTCCTCATCAAGGTCAAGGGTAAGTGTACCACGGACCACATCTCGCCCGCCGGCCAGTGGCTGCGCTTCCGCGGCCATCTGCAAAACATCTCGCGAAACATGCTCTCGGGCGCCGTCAATGCCTTCGGCGCTGAGGCCGGACATACGCTCAATGCCCTCAACGCCGCCACAGAACCCGTGTGGCAGGTGGCAGCCGCCTACCAGACGGCCCGCGGAGGCAGCGTCGTGGTGGCCGAAGACAACTATGGCGAGGGATCCAGCCGCGAACACGCTGCCATGGAGCCTCGCTACCTCGGCGTCAAAGCCGTGCTGGCCAAGAGCTTCGCCCGCATCCATGAGACCAACCTCAAAAAGCAGGGAGTGCTGGCCCTCACCTTCGCCAACCCCGACGACTACGACCGCATACAGGCCACCGACAGCCTGAGCGTGATGGCCTCCGCCATAGCTCCGGGCAAAGCCCTGACCGTCGTGCTCCACCATGCCGACGGCTCGCAGGAAAGCATCGTGGCCAACCATACATACAACGAACAGCAAATCAAATGGCTGCGCGCAGGCAGCGCCCTGGCAGCCCTCTCACACTCATAAGCATCACACAAAAACTAAGATACACATGGCTCAAATCACCCTTGCTGCCGACGGTACACTGCAAGTGCCGCAGCACGTAGACATCCCCTTCATTACAGGCGACGGAATAGGCGCGGAGATTACTCCCGCCATGCAACAGATTGTCAACAAGGCCGTAGCTACCGTCTATGCCGGCGAGCGCTCCATCCGCTGGATAGAACTCATGGCCGGTGGCATGGCCTACGAAAAGGTGGGCACTTACCTGCCCGACGAAACGATGGACGCCTTTGCCCATTACCATGTGGGCATCAAAGGACCGCTTATGACACCCGTGGGAGGCGGCATCCGCTCGCTCAATGTAGCCCTCCGCCAAGGCCTTGACCTCTACGTCTGCCTGCGCCCCGTGCGCTGGTTCCGCGGCATAGAGAGCCCCGTGAAGCATCCCGAGCGCGTCAACATGACCATCTTCCGAGAGAACACCGAGGATATTTACGCCGGCATAGAATGGGAAGCCGGCAGCCCCGAAGCCAAGCGCTTCTACAACTTCCTTGCCGGAGAGATGGGCGTCAATAAGGTGCGCTTCCCCCACACCTCAGCCTTTGGCGTGAAGCCCGTATCGGAAGAGGGCACCAAACGCTTGGTGCGTTCGGCCTGTCTGCATGCCCTGCGCACGGGCAGCAGTCACGTCACCCTCGTACACAAGGGCAACATCATGAAGTTTACGGAAGGCGGCTTCAAGAAGTGGGGCTATGAAGTGGCCGAGGAGTTTGGTGGCCGGATACGTATGGACGACTGCATCGCCGACGCTTTTCTTCAAAACGCCCTGCTGAAGCCCGAAGCCTACGACGTAGTGGCCACTCTCAATCTTAACGGCGACTACATCAGCGACATGCTTGCCGCCCAGGTGGGAGGCATCGGCATAGCCCCCGGAGCCAATATCAACTATAAGGAAGGGCGGGCCATCTTTGAGGCCACCCATGGCACAGCCCCCGACTTGGCAGGGCAGGACAAGGCCAACCCTTGCTCCATCCTCCTCTCCGCCGTCATGCTACTCGAGCATATAGGCTGGACAGAAGCCGGCCGGGCCATCACCGACGCCTTAGAGGCTACCTTCGCCGAGGGAATAGCCACCGCAGACCTTGCCCGCTTCATGGACAACGGACAAGCCGTGGGCACCAAAGCTTTCACCCAGGCACTCATCGCCCGCATAGGGTAGGGAAGTGCCAAAGCCTATGCCGCCTACTGATCAATGCCTTCGGCCGGCCTACTCATCCTCCCCCTCAGACGCTTATGGCTCGCCCACACAGGGCCATGCCTTTCAGTAACCCCGTAAAACATCTTCCGCATGACGGACAAGAAAGAATATCTACTCTACAAGCTCTCCGACAATATGAAAGGCTGTGTCAAGATAGACACAGACCTCTTCCGCAAACTCGACGTGAAGCGCGGCCTGCGCAATGACGATGGCACGGGTGTGCTCGTCGGTCTGACCAACATCGGCAACGTCGTGGGCTATGAGCGCACCTCTACCGGGCTCAACCCCATAGAGGGTAAGCTCTACTTCAGAGGCTACGAAATAGCCGACCTCGTGCATGCCGTGCTCGACGAAGACCGTTTCGGCTATGAGGAAACGGCTTTCCTGTTACTCTCCGGCCGCTTGCCCGACGAAGAAGAACTGTCCGAGTTTCGCCGGCTCTTAGTCAGCGGCATGCCGCTAATGCCCAAGACCACGCTCAACATCGTGGAGCTCGAAGGCAATGACATCATGAACATCCTGGCGCGCAGTGTGCTGGAGCTCTATACCTATGACCCCAATCCCGATGACCTTTCGCGTGACAATCTCATGCGTCAGAGCGTGGAGCTCATATCTAAGTTCCCGACCATCATTGCATACGCTTATAACATGCTGCGTCATAAGACCCTCGGGCGCTCTCTCCACATCCGCCATCCGCAGGAGGGGTATTCGCTGGCAGAGAACTTCCTCTACATGCTACTGGGCAACCATTACACGCCGTTGGACGCCCGCACGCTTGACCTCCTGCTCATCCTTCAGGCAGAGCACGGCGGTGGTAACAATTCTACCTTCACCGTGCGTGTCACCTCGTCTACTTGCACCGACACCTACTCCTCGATAGCCGCGGGTATAGGTTCGCTCAAAGGACCGAAGCATGGAGGGGCCAACATCCGCGTCCACCACATGATAGAGCACCTCAAGCAGCAGATACGCCACTGGGACGACGATGCCGAGATAAGCCGCTATCTGTATCGCATTGTCAGAGGCGAAGCTTACGACGGCACAGGTCTCATTTATGGCATTGGCCATGCCGTCTATACCCTCTCCGATCCCCGTGCCGTGCTCCTCAAGGAGATGGCGCGCAAGCTCGCTGCCGAGAAGGGGCGTAGCGAAGAGTTTGAGTTTATGGAACGCATCGAGCGCCTGGCTGTGCAGGCTGTCTACGACGTCAAGGGGCAGGGCAAGAAGCTCTGTGCAAACGTCGACTTCTATTCCGGCTTTGTCTACGACCTCATCGGGCTCCCCGAGGCCATATATACTCCCCTCTTCGCCATGTCAAGAATTGTGGGCTGGTGTGCCCACCGCAACGAGGAACTGGGCTTCGCCGGTCGCCGTATCATCCGACCCGCTTACCGCTGCGTGGCAGAACCACGGGACTACCTGCCCCTCGACCGCAGATAGGTCTACGCGCCCCGTCCCTACCTTCGTTCGGCGCCAGTCCCGGCTGCCACCACCATGGGCCGGAGGCTGCTTGCCTTCTGTCGTGGCTACTTCCTGCCAAGCCCCATGGTCTTCCTGCCAAGCCCCACGGGCTGTTGACAAACCCCCACTGACTTTCGACAATGACCCACGAAGGGCCGCCTGCGTGCCATCTTCTGCTGTTGTGCAGCGAGAAGGAGCACAGGCGGCCCTTCGTGGGTTTGTGTGTATGTATGGATAGGTGATGCCGGAGGTGTGCGAGGTGCTTGGCCGAAGGTCTGCCTTATTTTGTAACCATCCGAAACAAGCCGACTTTTACTTGAGGTTTTTGCTTGTGAACTT
>CAMAMB010000048.1 GCA_945836755.1 uncultured Bacteroidales bacterium | reverse complement strand
AACTACATGTACATCCAGTTTTTTCTACATGTACATCCCGTTAAAACTACATGTACATCCCGTTTTTTCTACATGTACATCTAAGTTTACCCACATATACATGTAAGTCTGACAGCTCTACCCGCAGCGTCGCACGCAAGCCTTACGCGCGTGCGCGCACGCGAAATATTAATGGACTGCAAGCCACCGCGCCATCCCCCCTCCCGTCTGACAAAATGGCAGGACCCTCTCACACAGCGCTCCATACCCCAGGCAGAAAAATATTTCTACAAATATTTCATCGTTGCCACGTTTTGGCACGGCCTTTGCAAATTGAAAAGTGTCAGCCAAAGCGGCCGACATCATTCACCGAATAATAACATAAAACAAATAACTATCATGGGAAAGATTATTGGTATTGACCTCGGAACCACCAACTCTTGTGTGTCCGTATTCGAAGGTAACGAACCTACCGTCATTGCAAACAGCGAAGGCAAGCGCACCACCCCGTCAGTGGTAGCCTTCATCGAAGGTGGCGAGCGCAAGGTGGGCGACCCCGCCAAGCGCCAGGCCATCACCAACCCCAAGCGCACCATCTACTCCATCAAGCGCTTCATGGGCGAGACCTACGACCAAGTGAGCAAGGAAATCTCACGCATGCCCTACGCCGTGGTACGCGGTGAAAACAACACAGCCCGCGTCGACGTGGACGGCCGTCAGTACACCCCCCAGGAAATATCGGCCATGGTGCTCCAGAAGATGAAGAAGACCGCCGAAGACTATCTCGGACAAGAAGTGACCGAAGCCGTCATCACCGTGCCCGCCTACTTCTCCGACTCACAGCGTCAGGCCACCAAAGAAGCCGGTCAGATAGCCGGCCTCGACGTAAAGCGCATCGTCAACGAACCCACCGCAGCCGCACTGGCCTACGGCATCGACAAAGCCAACAAGGACATGAAGATAGCCGTGTTCGACCTCGGCGGCGGCACCTTCGACATCTCCATCCTCGAATTCGGCGGCGGCGTCTTTGAAGTACTCTCCACCAACGGCGACACCCACCTCGGCGGCGACGACTTCGACCACG
Source organism: uncultured Bacteroidales bacterium (assembly GCA_945836755.1). GTDB lineage: Bacteria > Bacteroidota > Bacteroidia > Bacteroidales > Bacteroidaceae > Alloprevotella. Next base: position 15,463 of record CAMAMB010000048.1, on the reverse strand, counting down.
TCATCATAGACTGGCTCGTACAAGAGTTCAAAAACGACGAAGGAGCCGACCTCTCGGCCGACCCCATGGCCATGCAGCGCCTCAAAGAAGCCGCAGAGAAGGCCAAGATCGAACTCTCCAGCTCCACCACCACCGAAATCAACCTGCCCTACATCATGCCCGTGGGAGGCGTGCCCAAACACCTCGTCAAAACCCTCACACGCGCCAAGTTTGAAGCCCTGGCCCACAGCCTCATAGAAGCCTGCAAGGCACCCTGCGAAGCAGCCCTCCAAGGCGCCGGCCTCAGCACCTCAGACATCGACGAAGTCATCCTCGTGGGCGGCTCCACCCGCATACCCGCCGTACAAAACCTGGTAGAGAAATTCTTCGGCAAAGCCCCCTCCAAAGGAGTTAACCCCGACGAAGTCGTAGCCGTAGGCGCAGCCATCCAGGGAGCCATCCTCAATAAAGAAGAAGGCGTAGGCGACATCGTACTCCTCGACGTCACTCCCCTCTCACTCGGCATCGAAACACTCGGCGGCGTTATGACCAAACTCATCGACGCCAACTCCACCATCCCATGCAAGAAAAGCCAAGTCTTCTCTACCGCAGAAGACAACCAGCCCGAGGTAACCATACACGTACTGCAAGGCGAACGACAGTTTGCACGTGACAACAAAAGCATCGGACGGTTCAACCTCGCCGGCATAGCACCCGCACGCCGCGGCGTACCTCAAATCGAAGTCACCTTCGACATCGACGCCAACGGCATACTGAAGGTGTCAGCCAAGGACCAGGCCACCGGCAAGGAGCAAACCATCCGCATCGAAGCATCAAGCGGCCTGTCAGAAGACGAAATCAATCGCATGAAGGCAGAAGCACAAGCCAACGCCGAGGCCGATAAGAAAGAACGCGAGCGAGTAGACAAAATCAACGAGGCCGACTCCATGATTTTCCAGACAGAGAACCAGCTCAAGGAACTCGGCGACAAGCTCCCCGCCAACCATAAGACGACCATCGAGAATGCCCTCGGCAAACTCAAGGAAGCACACAAGGCACAGGACATCGCCGCCATCGACACCGCCAAGGCCGAGCTCAACAACGCCTGGCAGGCCGCCAGCGCCCAGATGTACCAGCAGACCGGCGCCCAGCCCGGTGCCCAGCCCGGCCCCGACTTCCAGAATGGCGCCCAGCAGCCCGGCGCCGGTGCCTCAGCCGCACACAACGACAACGTGCAGGATGCCGACTTCGAGGAGGTGAAGTAAACTTGCTTTGAAGTAGCATATACCAAATGTAGAATGAGGGCGTGTCATCATTGGCACGCCCTCACTATTTGTTCGCAGCGACCGGCATCAGTGTGAACGTGGGGGAAAGGTCGGAGTAAGGTGTGGAAGATAGAGGGAAAGATGCGGGAAGATTAGGGCAAGGTGTGGGGAGGTCGGTTTATGGTGTGAGAGCATGAGGAAAAGGCGTGGAGAAGAGATGACGAGACGTGGAAGCATGAGGCCAAGGTGTGCAGGGGAGAGGCCAAGGCGTGGAAGCATGAGGCCAAAGTGTGCGATGGCCGGTTAATGGTGTGAGAGCATGAGGGAAAGGCGTGGAGAAGAGATGACGAGGTGTGGGAGGGAGAGAAAGAGGTGTGGAGGGGAGAGGCCAAGGCGTGGGAGTGTGAGGTCAAAGGTGTGCGATGGCCGGTTAATGGTGTGAGAGCATGAGGAAAAGGCGTGGAGAAGAGATGACGAGGTGTGGGAGGGAGAGAAAGAGGCATGGAAGGGAGAGGGAAAGGTGTGGGAGCGTGAGGCCAAGGTGTGCAGGGGAGAGGCCAAGGTGTGGGAGCATGAGGCCAAAGGTGTGCGATGGCCGGTTTATGGTGTGAGAACGTGAGGGAAAGGCGTGGAGAAGAGATGACGAGGTGTGGGAGGGAGAGAAAGAGGCATGGAAGGATGACAAAGAGGTGTGGAAGTATGAGGCCAAAGTGTGCGATGGCCGGTTTATGGTGTGAGAACGTGAGGGAAAGGCGTGGAGAAGAGATGACGAGGTGTGGGAGGGAGAGAAAGAGGCATGGAAGGGAGAGGGGAAGGCATGGAAGCATGACGAAGAGGCGTGGAAGGGAGAGGGGAAGGCATGGAAGCATGACGAAGAGGTGTGGAAGTATGAGGCCAAAGTGTGCGATGGCCGGTTAATGGTGTGAGAGCGTGAGGGAAAGGCGTGGAAGCATGAGGGAAAGGCGTGGAGAAGAGATGACGAGGTGTGGGAGGGAGAGAAAGAGGTATGGAAGGGAGAGGGGAAGGCATGGAAGCATGACGAAGAGGTGTGGAAGTATGAGGCCAAAGTGTGCGATGGTCGGTTAATGGTGTGAGAGCGTGAGGGAAAGGCGTGGAGAAGAGATGACGAGGCGTGGAAGGGAGAGAAAGAGGCATGGAAGGGAGAGGGAAAGGCGTGGAAGCGTGAGGCCAAGGTGTGAGAACATGAGGCCAAGGTGTGCAGGGGAAAGGCCAAGGCGTGGAAGCGTGAGGAAGAGGCATGCGGGGAGCGGGCAAACGGGCCGGGGAAGGATGGGAGCTATCGATGAAATGACTACCTTTGCGCCTGATTGCCACCTACCCCGGCCGGAGGGTCACCGGGTCGGGGAGCGTGGTGTCGCCAACCATTTACATCACACTTATCCACATTCACATGCCACACATTCCAGTAAAGCAGGGCGTGCTGACCTTTCGTCATTTTAGCCGCAAGGGTTGGAGTCTGTTTGCTTGTCTACATCGCGAGGTGCGCATAGGCGTACTCTCTGTGGCCACGCTGCTTGCAGCCACGCCGCGCCTCATGGGCGCCACGGTTCAGCAGGCGACGAGCCCCCACAGCAACGATGACGTGACAGCTGACACTCTCTCCATCGCCACGGCCACCGTGACAGCCTCACGCGCCCCCCTCACCGCAGGCTTGCAAGCCCGTCAGGTGACGACGCTGACCCTGCGCGACCTGCAAGCAGCGGGGGTCAAGACCATCAACGACGCTCTCAAACTCTCAGCCAATGTTGACGTCCGTCAGCGCTCAGGGTTTGGTATTCAGACGGACATATCTATTGACGGCGGCACGCACGACCAGCTGACCATCCTTATTGATGGTGTGCCCATCGTTAATCCTCAGACGGGCCACAACGCCGCCGACTTTCCCCTCAATCTCTCCGACATCGAACGTATCGAGGTGCTGCAAGGCGCCGCATCGCGCGTGGCCGGCAGCCAGGCCTTCAGCGGTGCCATCCACATCATCACACGACGCACTGAAAGCTCGCAGCCCCTTGAGGCAAGCCTCGAAGGTGGCTCTTACGGTACACTGCGCGCCGAGGCCCGTACTGCCTACCGCCTTGGCGGCGGGTGGAGCGTCTCGGCCAGTGGGAGCTATCAGCGCAGCGATGGTACTACCGAACGCAGCGCCTTTGAGGGAGGAAAGGCCCTGGCTCACCTCACACAGCGCACGGCGTCCTACGTCTTCGACGCCAAGGCCGGCTTGACCATGAGCCGTTTCGACGCCAACACCTTCTACTCCGCAGCCTATCCCCAACAGTGGGAAGCCACACAGCGCTTCTTTGTCAGTGCTCAGATGAGTACGAGGGGGAGGGTGCACTTTGAGCCCAAGGTGGCCTGGCTGCGTAACATTGACCACTATCAGCTCATTCGCCACTCTCACACCGGGGAGAATTACCACCGCTCCGACGTGTATACCGCCTCCCTCGGTGCCTGGACCGACTGGGCCGCAGGGCGCACGGCCGTAGGTGCGGAACTGCGCGAGGAGGACTTGCTCAGCACCAACCTGGGGCGGCCCTTGGAAGAAGGCCGCTACGTGCAGGTGGCCGGTGCACCGGGCAAGTTTTACACCAAGAGCGACAGCCGCACCAACGCAGCCTACTACCTTGAGCACAATGTGACGCTGCGCCGCTTCACCCTTAGTGCGGGCGTCATGGCGCAACACAACTCGTCGGTGGGCAATGGCTTTCGCTTCTACCCCGGCCTCGACGTGAGCTATCGTCCCTCGTCGGCCGTCAAGGTGTATGCCTCCGTGAGTCGTGCACTGCGCCTTCCCTCCTTCACTGAGTGGTACTACAAGAGCCCTACGCAGGAGGGTAATGTCAACCTGCGCCCGGAGGAGTGTACCGACCTGCGCCTCGGCGCCGACTACCGGCAGGGCGGCGTCAGCCTCAGCGGCAACCTACTCTACCGGCGCGGCACCGACATGATAGACTGGGTGATGCGTACGGCCGACGACATCTACCACGCCACGTCGTTCGCGCTCGACACGTGGGGGGCGAGCCTCGACGCCCGCTTCGACCTCAAACAGACGCTCGGCAGCCGTCAGCCTCTCAGGCGCCTCACTGCGGGCTACGCCTGGCTTACGCAGCACCGCCGCAAGGGCGAGGCCTACTTCAAGAGCAACTACGCCCAGGAGTATCTGCGCCATAAGTTTGTGGTGACGCTTGCCCATGACCTCGTGAGCAAGCTGTCGGCCGAATGGACGCTGCGCGGGTGCGACCGCGAGGGGGCCTTCCTCGTCTACTCCGGCGGGGCTGCCACGGCAGAGCTGAGGCCTTACGGCTTTCATGCCCTGCTCGACTGCAAGGTGCAGTGGACAGCCGCTCACTACAAGCTGTATGTGGACATGACCAACCTGACGTCACACCGTTACTACGACCTGGCCAATGTGCTTCAACCCGGGTTCGTCGTCATGGCCGGTGTGGCTTGGAAGCTATAACCGCGGAGGTGCCTGGCCGCCCCAGCCTTACCCTCCGGGTGGGTGGCGGCACAGACGCTCCGGAATGTCACAAAGAGGCTGCGTCGTAATATCCCATGATGGCGCAGCCTCTTCGCATCTCTCTTAGATGTACATGTAGTTTCAACGGGATGTACATGTAGTTTTAACGGCATGTACATGCAGAAAAAACTAGATGTACATGTAGAAAAAACTGGATGTACATGTAGAAAAAACTAGATGTACATGTAGAAAAAACTAGATGTACATGCAGAAAAAACTGGATGTACATGCCGTAATAGCCGGGCTGCTTCCGTCGATTTGTGGAAGCAGCCCGGCTATTGTCTTTATGCGGCGGAATATTGGGCCGGATGGCGGCGGCGGTGTGCGAGCGGGTGAGGAGTCCTCGGGGCTACTTGCGATACTTCACCTGCTTGATGGCGGCATCGTCGTAGATGCACTTTTTGAGTTCCTCGTGGCTAATTCTTACGGCGTCGCGGGTGAGTTCGGGCACATTGTAGCTCTTGGTGAGCAGGAGGTTCTGCTCCGGGTCTTGCTGGGGCAGGATGAAGGCTTTGTGGCCCTTTCCTTCCTTGTCGAAGTAGGCTATGTAGGGCCGTGTGAACGAGCCGTCGTCTCGCCGGGAGGAGAAGACCATCCATCGGCCGTTGCTGCTCCATGTGTGGTAGGAGTCGACGTTGTCGCTATTGGTGGCGGCGAGGGGGTAGACCTCTCCCGTCCGGAGGTCCTTGATGTAGAGGTCGGCGCTCTTGTGCCAGATGTGGAATTGGCCGAAGTCGGAGAGGGTGAAGAGGCAGTAGCGGCCGTCGGGGCTGATGCGGGGCACGGCGCAGCTCTTGCCCATGGCGGCGCAGTCCACCTCGATGGTGGGCGTGCCAAAGGTGCGGGTTGCGGGGTCGAAGGTGAGGCTCATGAGGTTGTAGCGCACCTTGTCGTATTCGCCTGTGATGAGGTCTTGGCGCTGTGTGGCCGTCTTGCCGGCGAAGTCGGGGGTGTGGGCCGAGCAGTAGTAGAGCTTGCGGCCGTCGGGGGCCCAGCAGGGGAAGGTCTCCATGGTGTCGTCGCTCTTGAGTATGTTGGTGAGTTCCTGCTTGTCGGCGTCGTAGAATACGAGGTCGGAGCCGTAGTCCACCACCTCAATTTTCTGGGGGTCGACCATGTGGAATATCTGCCCTGTCTGGTTGGAGGAGAAGACCACCCAGTTGCGTGTGGGGTGCCATGTGGGGTAGACGGTGGAGGAGAGGATGGAGTCAGTCTTCATGTTCAGCTTGACGGGCTTGCCGTTGTCGACGAAGACGGTGCCTCCGTGCTTCGACCTGACGTGGAAGAGCATTCGCCGGGTGCTGTAATCCTGATAGTTGTGGCAGTTGATGCAATGATTGTCTTGGTTGTCAAACTCTCGGTTATTCTCGTAGATGGGGCTGACGGCGAAGCCCTCGAGGTCGCGCTGGTAGAGGCCGAGCTGGCGATAGAGCTCGTAGCTGGGCTCAATAAGGCGGTAGGAGAGGTACTTATCGATGGGTTCGGCAGCCACGTCGAAGGTGAAGGGGGAGAGCTTCACCCATCCCTGGTCGCGGTGGGCATAGACGGTGACCTTGACGGCGTGGCCTTTAGAAGCCTGGAGCAGACCGCGCCACGCGATGGAGTCGATGTCAACCTTGCCGTCGGCCCCGGCTCCGGCAATGAGCTGCTTGCCGCCCCCTTCGTAGCAGAGCACGAAGCTGCTGCCCGCATTCTTTACCTGCACGTTGAGGGGGGCGATGTTGGGAGGCACTACGACGGCGGTGTAGTCGGGGTAGACCTGCGGCTGCTCGCTGATGGGCGTGCTGTGGTCGGGCAGGGCATTGGGCCTATCTGAGCAGGCTGTCGGAAGCAGCCACAAGAGACTGAGGAGGAGCGCCGACGCTGTGGTGACGAGGAGGGAGGAGGGGAGGATGGCTCGTTTCATGAGAGGAAGGGGGAGGGTGAGGGGGAGAATGCAGTGATCAGTTAACGCCGGCTTCGGAGCCCGTCTCGCGTTTAAGCACCTGGTCGGGGTCGTTATTCTCGGCGTAGTAATAATAGAAGAAGGTGCCCAGCCAAGCCTCTTTGAGGGCGCGGCGCAGGCCGAGGCGGTCTTTTACGTAGGGCTTGGCGTCGGTGAGGAAGAGCTTATACTGCTCTTCGACGTAGGCAGGCACCGGGGGCAGCTGGTCGGCCATCTCGGGGTGGTTGAGCCGCAGAATGGCGACGCACTGCTGGAGGGGTGCCGACATGGGCATGCCTTTCTGGGCCATGATGGCTATGCGGTAGGCTGCGGCCTGAAGGTCTTTCGAATAGAGGCAGGCCGCCACACTGGTATGGAGCGTGGCGTCGGCGCCTTGGGCGAGGCCGATGTTGTAGCCTAAGAAGGCGGGATAACGGTAGCTCTGCTCGAAGCGCTGCTCCTGGGGCTTGAGCGAGAGTATGTGGGCCATCATGTCGTCGTCGGCAATGAGTTTGCGGTTGCGCAGGCAGGCAGTCATGTAGTCCACCCATTCTCCCTCAAAGGGCATGCGGCCAACGAGGTGTATGTATTTGCGGCAGAGGGCGTCTTCTCCGCTGAGCAGGGCGCAGAGGGCCATGCGCTTGAAATGGTCGACGCGCGGCCCGTGCATCACCACCTGGTCCATGGAAGCACGGTATGCGGGGTTGAGAAGGCCCGCATGGAGGTTGCAGTCGGCCAGGAAGAGCCCATACTCCTCGGCGCCATCGAGGGAGTCAAGCCTGAGCTTGGGGTAATCATAGGCGATGTCGAAGAGGCCGTCGACGAGCTGGTTAGTCTCCAGCAAGGCGATGGCATGATAGGCTGCCACGGCACGCGAGGGGCGACGGGCGGCACGAGCCTCCTCGATGATGGTGTCCCACTCCCGCTCGTCGCAAAGGTTTTGCAGGCGGGCTGTCAGAATGACATTCTCATTTTCTGCCAATGCCCAGACAGAAGGAGCGCACACCAATACCACGGCTACCAAAAGCCCCCAGGGACGCACATGCTGCACCACGGCCGACGAGGGACGGCGCAGCCACTTGGCCAAGCCCCATTTGAGCGCAGCCAACAGCAAGAGCAGAAGCAGCGCAGCCACGGGGATGAGGGTGATGAGGCCCGGCTCATTCTTATAATATAGGTTGGTGCCGCGCCAGACCATCCAGCCCATCTGCATCGCGGGCACAATGAAGCCTACACCCCGCCACGACTTGGGCAGAGAGAGCACATAGTCGGCCAGACGGGCCTGAACGGCCATGACAACGGCCATAAGCAGGCCGAAGAGCCAGGGCCACTTGGAGGGAAGCAGCAGGAAGCGCCCTACGACGTAGAGAGACCCGAAGGGACGGCTCAAGACGTAGTAGAGAGTGTCGGTCGAAGTCGACACATAGCTCTGCTGCCCGGCGCGGAGCATGACATCGCCATAGACGAAGTAGAAAAAGGCAAACAGCAAGAGGAAGCCCACCGCGTAGGCTAAGCGGGAAGCAGTGGATGCAGTACAACGAAATAGCCGGCGCGGGGCGGCAGCCTTGCGGGCGGCAGCGGGGGCAGCCTGGGGCTTCTTGGCCACTGCCATGCGGCCGTTCTTGTGAGATTTGTTCACAGTGGGAAAGATTTGGGGAGGTACAAAGGGCTTCGGCGCACGTCAAGCGTCTGACGGTGAAGCCTCTAAAAGAATGTACAAAAGTAGTTCATTCTATTTAGGCATACAAATTTTGTGTGTAAATAATAGTGGCACGCTTCTTGCGGATAGTCTCCCGGGGCGGCGTGACGATTGCCGGTTTCCCTTCATTCTGTGCCACTTGCACCCTTCCCGCCGCGCGGCCGCGCGACCCGGCATGAGGCTGTCCGGAAGAGGGAGGCGCGGCAGCGCTGAGTAATTATGCGCCGGCTGATTGAGGCGACGAGAGCAAGTAGAGTAACAAAAATTTTGTCAATATGCCAGTTTACCCTACCTTTGCCTTATAGGGCCGTGGCTGCAACCGTTCCGGCCGCCTGTGCATGCCCCTTCCACCCCTCTGAGGGCCATCAATCAAAGTCTCGAGCCATGAAAATCTTACTCAACCCCAAGTATGAGCATCTTCGCGAGTATATGATGCACCTTGAGGAGCATTTTAACCAAGACGGTGAGGATATTCACAACGACCGCAACCATCTCAAGAAGTTGCGCGTAGACGGCCTTACCCTCTGCGTGAAGAAGTTTGCGCCCACGCCTAAGGCGCGGCGTCTGAAGGAGATACTGTACAAGGCCTCGAAGGGGAAACAGGCATACCTGCGGCCCATGCTGCTCAGAGAGAGAGGCTTTGAGAGCCCCGAGAGCATAGCCCTGGTGAAATACCGCAAGGGACTGCTGGGACAGACTACCTACTTCGTCTGCCTGCACTCCCCCTACCGCTTCTCCATGGCCGATCTCCACACGCTGGAAGCCGGCAAGCAGCAAGAGGTGATAGCCCACTTCGCACGCTATGCCGCCCACCTCCACGAGGGAGGCTTCCTCCATCGAGACTTCTCCTCCTCAAACATCCTGTATGACGTCATAGATGGGCGCTACCACTTCTCGCTCATCGACACCAACAACATAAAGTGTGGCGCAGCCGTCCACCTGGAAGAGGGCTGCAAGAACCTCGGCCAGCTATCGGGCGACGACGCCTTCTTCAAGGAACTCGCTACACGCTACGCACATGAGCGCCACGCCGACGCCGCACGGTGTCTCGACCTCATCAACGAAGCACGCCACAAGAAAGCATGAACCGCATCCTTCACTTCCCACCGCGTCTGAACGCCACCGCTGACCTTCCCTCGTCGAAGAGCCTCAGCAACCGCGCCCTCCTGCTCGCTGCCCTCAGCGGGCCGGCGTCGCAAATCCACAGACAGAGCGACTGCGACGACACACAGGTCATGGACCGCGCCCTACAGCTTCGCGAGCCCGCCATCGACATACACGGAGCCGGCACCGCCATGCGCTTCCTCACAGCCTACTTCGCGGTGTGCCGGGGAGAGGAACACGTCATCACCGGCACAGCACGCATGCGCCACCGCCCCATTGCAGTGCTCGTCGATGCCCTCCGCAGTTTAGGGGCAGACATTGACTACGAAGCCGAAGAGGGCTTTCCGCCGCTGCGAATAAGGGGGCGACAGCTGCATGGCGGACGGTTAGAGCTGCCCGCCGACGTCAGTTCACAATATATATCGGCGCTGCTCATGATTGCCCCCATCTTGACCGAGGGCCTCACGCTCTGCCTGCTGGGAGAGGTCATGTCGCGACCATATATAGATATGACGCTCGAACTCATGAAGTGCTTCGGCGCACGACCGGTGTGGGTCGACGCACAAACCATCCGCGTGGACGCCACAGGCTACAGCCCTCGCGTAGACTACACCGTGGAAAGCGACTGGAGCGCCGCCTCCTACTGGTACGAGATGGTAGCTCTCACTGCCGACCCCCACAGCCGGGTGAGGTTGCCGTGGCTGTTTCGTCAAAGCCTCCAAGGCGACGCCCGGGTGCAGCAATTCTTTGAGCCACTGGGCGTCAAGACCGTCTTCGACGGCGAACATGGCGAGGTGATACTCACCAAGCAACCTCTGACGCAGGCACAGACACAGACGCCCTTGCGCCTCGACCTCTCGGGGCAGCCCGACCTGGCTCAGACGCTCGTGGTGACCTGTGCCATGCTGCGACGCCCCTTCCACTTCACCGGCCTGCGCACCTTGCGCATTAAGGAGACCGACCGCATGGATGCCCTGAAGCTGGAGCTGCGGAAGTTTGGCATCGAGCTGGGCATCATCGGCGACGAAGCCCTCTACATCGACACTTACCCCGACGGCGTGCCCGTTTACAACGGGGAGCCCATCTCTACCTACGACGACCACCGCATGGCCATGGCCTTCGCCCCCACGGCCATGGTTACACCGGGCGTGGCAATAGCGCACCCCGAAGTGGTAAGCAAGAGCTACCCCCACTTCTGGGATGCCCTCGACGCCATCTGACGTCCCCTGCCCGCCATCCCCCTCCGGCCGCCGACAGCACCGCCGCTGCGGCTTCAACCCACCCTCTCCATGATACCCATCCTACTGCTCTCTCTCCTTGCCATAGGCTGCATTGCTTTTGTGACCGACCGCCTTTATCGCCGCCCCGGCGAAGAGGGCAGCGACGAGGCGTCCGCCCCTGCTCCGCCGCGCCCCGAGGGATGCTGCGGGCAGCACGAGATTTGCGAGAAGGAGAGCCTGCTTGACGGCATTAGTTACGAGGCGGAGTATTATGAGGATGAAGAACTTGACGCCTATCAGGGTCGCCAGGCCGATAGTTACTCGGCAGCCGAGATAGAGCGGTTTGAAGAGGTGCTTACTACCATGCGCCCCGAAGAGGTGGCCGGTTGGGTGCGTTCGCTTCGCCTGCGGGGCGTAGCCCTGCCCGAAGCCCTGCGCGACGAGGTTTTTCTCCTCGTCCGTGAGGTGCGTGAAGAGGCCCTTGACCGCGAGTTGGGCGAGAAGGCATCTTCGGCAGCTTCAGCGGCCCCGGCAGCCTCGGCAGACGCTCGCTGACCCGGCTCTGACCTAACCCAACCGATGCTAAACCGGCGCAATTTGATGCTGAACCGATACTAAACCGGCAGGCAGCATCTCCCTCCTTCGCCCCACGCTCCACGCGGCCGGCCACCCCTTTTCCCTTCTCTATTTGACGCTGTTCATGCTTCTCTCCTACCAATTCTTTCAATACGCCCTGCTGGGCGCGGTGCTCACCTCCGTGCTGTGCGCCGTCATGGGCACGTTCATGGTGACGCGCCGCACCGTCATCGCGAGCGGTGGCATGGCCCACGCCTCCTTGGGCGGTGTGGGCCTGGGTGCCTACTGCGGTTTCTCCCCCCTCCTCGGTGCCGCCCTCTTCGCCGTAGCCTCGGGCTTCGGCATCAAGTGGTTGGAGCATCGTGGCCGTGTACGTTCCGACAGCGCCATCGCCATTCTGTGGACCTTCGGCATGGCCGTGGGCATCTTGCTGGCCTACCTCACGCCGGGCTTCATGACCGACCTCCCCGCCTACCTCTTTGGCGACATTCTGAGCATCACGCCGCTCGGCCTCCTGTCGTTGGGCGCGCTCACTGCCATCGTCCTCCTGCTCTACGCATGGCAAGGCCGCACGTGGGTCTTCGTTGCCTGCGACGCTCACTTCGCCCGCACCCAGGGGCTGCCGGTTGCCTTCATCGAGGCCCTGCTTACCGTGCTCACCGCCCTCACCATCGTCTGCTGCCTCCAGGTGGCCGGCATCGTCATGGTGGTCTCCCTGCTCAGCGTGCCGCAGACCACGGCCGCCCTCTTTGCCCGCACCTTTCGCGCCATCGTATGGCTTTCGGCTGCCTTCTCCTTCGCCGGCTGCCTCGGCGGCCTTCTCCTCTCCTACTATGCCGACGTGCCGGCCGGAGCTACCATCATCCTCGTCGCCATCACCATCTACGCCATCTGCCGCCTCACAAAATCGGGCGCCAAGGCAATAAAGAAGCATTATCAGAGTTCATAATTCAAGGGGAGAAGCTCACCGCCGGCCCTGAAGCCGTCACCGGCGCGCCGTCTCCCCTCATCGTACCCACTCCCCTACCTTTGAGCAAGCTGAAGTCGTTCATAGCCCTCGCCGCGATGGTGGCAGCCGCCGCCTCCCTGCTTGTGTCGTGTTCTGTGAAGAAGAACACGGCCACTACACGTATGTGGCACGCCTTCCACTCAAGGTTCAACATCTACTACAATGGGGAGCAGGCCTTCATCGAGGGCGACAAGGCAAAAATCGAAGGGCACAAGGACAACTACACCGACTTCCTGCCCGTCTTCCTCGTAGGCAACGAGCAATCCCGAAAGACCGGCAGCGGCAACTACGACCGCGCCATCACCAAGTGCCAGAAGGCCATTCAGCTGCACTCCATCCAGCGCAAGCCCAAGCTCAGCCAAGGCAAGCGCAAGTCGGCCAAGAAGAAGGCCTACCTGCAGCGCCGCGAGTTCAACCCCTTCCTCAAGAAGGCCTGGATGCTCATGGCCCGCTCGCAGTACCAGAAAGGCGAGTTTCTTGAGGCTGCCGCCACTTTCTCCTATATCATCCGCCACTACAAGGCCGAGCCGGCTGTGGCCGCCGAGGCAGAGCAGTGGCTCTCGCGCTGCTACGTGCGTCAGCAGTGGTACTACGACGCCGAAGAGGCCCTACGCCGCGCCGCCCGCGACTCCATCCGCCCCTCGCGCCGCCTTACCCGCCTCATGGCCGACACCCGGACCGACCTCCTGCTGAGCCAGGGGCGCTACTCCGAGGCGCTGCCCCTGCTGCAGCAGACGGCCCGCCACACCAAGCAGAAGTATCTGAAGGCCCGCCTCTACTACCTACTCGGGCAGGTGAGCCACCACGTCGGACGCGACACCCTGGCCTACAATGCCCTGCGCAAGTGTGAGCGCCTGAGCCCGCCCTTCGAGCTGGCCTTCCACGCCCGAGTGCTCCAGACAGAGGTGCTGGCCGGAAAGCCCGACGCCGCACGCAAGATGGTGCGCAAGCTCCGACGCATGGCCAAGGACGTCAACAACAAGGACTACCTCGACCAAGTATACTACGCCATGGGCAACATCTGGCTCTCGCTCAACGACACCACCCAGGCCATCAGCGCCTACGAGACAGGGCGCGAGAAGAGCACGCGAGGCGGCATCGAGAAGGGTGTGCTGGTGCTCCGTCTCGGCGAAATATACTGGGAGAAACGACGCTTCGCCGACGCCCAACGCTGCTATACCGAAGCCCTCGCCCTCATCGATAAGTCGCGCGCCGACTACGCCGAGGTGACACGCCGCTCAAAGGTGCTCGACAAACTCGTGCCCCACACCGAGGCCGTCCACCTGCAAGACAGCCTCCAGGAGCTGGCCCGCATGGACGAGCCCTCGCGCAACGCCGCCATCGACCGCGTCATAGAGGCCCTCAAAAAGAAAGAAGAGGAAGAGCGGAAGGCCCGCAAAGACTCCGCAGCCGCCGCACGCATGGAGGAGAACGGCCGCACACAAGACACCGGCAACAGGCAGAACGCTACCTCGCAGCCACAGACCGACAACCGCCAGACCGACGCCACCTGGTACTTCTACAACCCCACGCTCGTCATGCAAGGCAAGCAGGACTTCCAGAAACGCTGGGGCAAACGCAAGAACGAAGACAACTGGAGGCGTTCGAACCGCACCGTCGTGCAGATGGACAGCCCCGAAGGCTACGACTACGAGGCCGAAGACTCGCTCCGCGCCGCCGCCGACAGCCTCCAACAAGCCGAGCAGACCGAGACCGAAGACAAGGGAAAGGGGAAGCGCAAGGGGAAAGACACCGACGTCAACCCTGCCGAAGACCCCCACTACCGCGAGTACTATCTGGCGCAAATACCCTTCACCGACGAGCAGATGGAAGCCTCTGACGCCATCATCACCGAAGGGCTCTACAACGCCGGCATCATCGAGAAGGACGACCTCGAAGACTTCCCCTTAGCCGCCGAGACGCTCGAGCGCCTCGTCACCGCATACCCCGACTTCGAAAAGATGCCCGAGGCCCTCTACGAGCTCTTCCTCCTCTACTCGCGCTGGGGCAAGCACGACCACGCACAGACCATCCGCCGGCGCATGGCCGACAACTATCCCGACCACGCCCTCACCCGCCTCATCACAGCGCCCGACTTCGAAGAGAACGCACGCTTCGGCCGCGAGATAGAAGACTCGCTCTACGCCGCCACTTACACGGCCTACAGACTGCGCGACCACGCCACCGTCGAAGCCAATTACAAGCGCTCGCTCGACAAGTACCCAAGCGGCCTCAACCGCCCCAAGTTCATGCTCGTCCACGCCCTCGACCGCCTGCCCACCGCCCCCACCTCGCAGCTCATAGCCGAGCTACGCGACCTGCTCCAGCAGTACCCCGAGAGCGATGTCAGCCCCATGGCAGGCATGATAGTCAAAGGCTTGGAGAGCGGACGCACCATAGGGTCGGGCGTCTTCGACCTCGGGTCACTCTGGAACCGCCGCACCGCCGAGGCCGACAGCACGGCAGCAGGCGCAGCCCGTCAGTTCACCCCCGACCGCATCGCGCCCTTCCTCTTCGTCCTGGCCTACCCCACCGACAGCATCGTCAGCAACAGTCTGCTCTACGAGATGGCGCAATACAACTTCACCACCTTCGTAGCCAGCAACTTCGACATGAGCTTTGCCCACTCCGACGGCCTCTCCTACTTCATCATCAGCGGTTACCGCAACTTCGACGAGGCACACGCATACGCCCAGAAGGCCATGGCCAACCCCGCCCTCGCCAACTACTTCGACAAAGGCAAGGTGCTGCTCATCGCACAACCTAACTTCGAACTACTCGGCACGACATTCAGCATCAACGACTACCTTCTCTTCTACGAGCAGCACTTCGCGCCCCTCAAGCTGCGCGAACTCATGCCGGCCGAGACCGAGGAAGAAGAACCCATCGAGCAGCACTACGAAGACGAGTACACGCCCGAAGAGCTCGAGAAGCTGCAACAGCCCGTCAACTCGCCCGAAGACAATGGCGGCGAAGACGACGGCGAATGGTATCCGGCAGAATAAGCCCAGCGGCCACACGACGGGCACCACAACCCGCCATCTTGAAAGACCGGAATGCCCCCAACAAACCATGGAGGCATTCCGGTCTTTTTCTACATGTACATCCCGTTAAAACTACATGTACATCTAGAAAAAACTACATGTACA
>CAMAMB010000047.1 GCA_945836755.1 uncultured Bacteroidales bacterium | reverse complement strand
GGTGAAATCACCATACCCGAGACAGTGACAAGTGGTGACGTGACTTACAGGGTGACCGGCATAGGAGAACGAGCATTCTATAGCTGTACCAATCTGACTGCTATTGGAATACCTACGTCGATGACAACCATAAGTGACGAAGCTTTCTATAAATGTTCAAGCCTACAGGGTATAAATATACCAAGCTCCGTCGCCAGTATTGGCACCTGGGTATTAGCTGATTGCCCCAGCCTTTCTTCTATCAGTGTGGATGCAGGAAACAGGTATTACGATTCAAGAAACAATTGCAACGCCATTATCGAGACCTCAACCAACAAGCTAATATCCGGCTGTCAAAGCACAATCATACCTAATACAATAACGTGCATTGTGAATGCAGCTTTCGCCGGCCAGAGCAACCTTACATCCATACATATACCCACCTCTGTAACACAGATTATGGGGGATGCTTTTGGCAATTGTACAGGGCTTACCTGCATAACCATTCCCAGCTCAGTTACATCTTTGTCGGGGGGATGGGGTGACGTATTTTGGGGATGTTCAAATGTGACCACTATTTACATGAAGCCACAAACACCTCCTACATATTCTTGGGGATTTTGGGATTGCGGTTCTCTCACCACCATCTATGTACCCGAGGGTGCTGCCGATGCCTACAACGTATCCCCCTGGAATAACTACACAATTGTAGAAGAGACACCGGTAACCATCAACGGCATCAGCTATAAGCTGGGCGACGATGACTATACGGCGGAGGTAGTTCCGAATCCCGACGGTGTGACGAAGTACACGGGCAGCGTCACCATCCCCTCATCCGTGACATTCGGAGGAGCCCACTATGCGGTGACCGGCCTTGGCCTTGACGCCTTTAAGAATTGTACCGGCCTGACAAACGTAGTGATACCCACCTCGGTAACGAGCATAGGCGAAAGCGCCTTTAATGGTTGCACCGGTTTGGGAGCTATGATTATACCCAACTCGGTGACCACCATAGGCAACAATGCTTTTCAAGATTGCACTTCCCTTGCCACACTGATTATCCCCAGCTCTGTCACCTCTATAGGTGCTTCTCTATTGCGTGGCTGCAGCAGCCTGAGCACCCTGTATGTGGACAGCAGCAACCCCAACTATTGCAACGACGGCCTTGTGCTCTACAACAAGGATAAGACCACGCTGTGGAGCTGCCCGGCCAGTGTGACGGGAGAATTTGACATACCGAGCACGGTGCAGACCATCTATACCAGAGCATTTTTGGGATGCAAAGGCTTGACTGCCATAAATATACCCGGTTCTGTCACCACTATCAATGACAATGCTTTCCATCAGTGCTCCGGCCTTCAGACAATCACCATCCCCAACTCAGTGACCAGCATGGGCGACTACTGCTTCCATCAGTGCTCAGGTCTGAGCGCTGTGACCCTCTCTAATCAGGTGCCACGTCTGGGACATTATTGCTTTGGCTACTGCTCCAATCTCACGTCGATATCTATTTCTAATTCAGTGACGAGTTTGGGTGACTTCTGTTTTATAGGGTGCACGAGCCTTAGTGAAGTGACCATGTCTAATCAGATTACAAGTCTCGGAAACTCTTGTTTTAGAGACTGCTCAAGTCTCCCGTCGATAGATATACCTAATTCAGTGACCAGCATGAGAGACTATTGTTTCTCTGGTTGCTCAAGTCTGAGCGCTGTGACTATTTCTAATCAGATTTCATATTTAGAAACTTGCTTCGGGTCTTGCACCAGCTTGACTTCTATCACCATCCCGGCATCTGTGACAAGGGTGGATAGTTATTGCTTCTCGAGCTGTACAAACTTATCAGATATATACATAGAAGCAGCTAATCCGCCAACTGTTATTGGAACATACTTCAGCCCAGGAGCCGGTATATCAAATATCTATGTGCCAACTAATGCAGATGATGTATATAATATAGCTCCTTGGAATAGATATAATATTATCGCTAACTCGCCCGAGGCTATCGCTTTGCATCAACTCGTGGCTGAGGTGACATCCGAATGTGGCTATATGCCTGTCGAGGCCAACGATTTTTCTAATCATGGCCTGCTGCGAGACGCCTCGCAACTGAGCACCAACAAGCAGGAGCCTTCCGAAGGGTCTATCGAGAACTTGCTTGACAATAATGTTGGCACCCACTTTCACTCCACTTGGTCGGTCACTAATACCTCCGGCGAGTTCCACTACCTTCAGGCGAACTTGCTAAAGGGCGTCAGCAATATCCGCGTAAAATATTATGAACGTGGAAACCAAAATGAAGCAGAACCCAAGACTATTCGGGTGCTGGCCACCAACGAAGCAGCAGGCGAATGGCAGGAAATAAGCCTCGTCACTCTGCCCTCGCGCTCAGGCAATGTGGTGATTGATTTGGGAGCGCCTTATCAGTATGTGCGTTTCGTTGTGGAGGAGACCTTTAATGGATGGACGAGCAATAGAAACCTATATTTTAACTGGTCGGAACTCGGCATCTATGAAGAGCCGGACGAATATGATATTTATCCTCAGGAACTGCTGCAAGCCGCCCTGCCGTCCATCCGTACGGGCGTCATTGACAGTCAGGTAGTCACCGCCCTGCAGCAGGTGAAGGACTTCAAGGCCGGAAGCCTGAGCGCCATCAGCCTCTTCGACAAGTTCTCCGCCTTCAAGACTGACACCGACCTCGCCACCACGCAGGCCGACTACACCCGCCACTTCGGCCATACCAAGTGGCAGGCCCTCTATGTGCCCATGCACATAGCCTACGACGACATCAGCGACGACTTCGTGGTGGCAGAGCTCAACAACTTCCACCAGTACGACGACGATGGTGACGGCACCTACGACCGCACAGAACTCGAAGTGCTCCACCTGAAACCCGGCGACGTGATAGCTGCCAACACGCCGTACGTCATCCGAGCCAAGTCGGCGGGCGAGTTCACGCTGCCAGCCACCGACGGCATCATGCGCGCCACGCAGAACAATGACTTCGACTGCGCTTCGCTCAGAAGACGCTACGTATTCCACGGCACCTACGACGCCGTAAGCGGCAGCGAGATGGTTGACGGCCACTACTACGCCTTCGCCAACGGCGAGCTCCGCACTGCCAACTCGACGAGTGTCGGCCTCTCGCCCTACCGCTGGTATGTGCGTGTGGAAGACCGCACGACGGGCGAGGCCCTCAGCCCCGCCATGCTACCGGCCAAGATTGACATCGTAGAGCGTGAAGAAGGCAGCACCACCGGCATTGAGGCCGTGGAGACGACCGACAACGCCAACGGCGACACTCCCGTCTACGACCTCAACGGCCGCCGTGTGGGCACTACCCGCACACTCCACAGCCTGTCAAAGGGCGTCTACGTGGTAGGCGGCAAGAAGATAATGAGATAAATCCACCCCGCCTCCCTTCAGGGCTCGCTCCAAGGGCAGAGCTTCTGAGGGGAGGCCTATTCACACCCCATGGCCCATCGCTCCACACAAGGGCCATCTACCATTGCCCTTATGGGCACAAGAACCACATTCCCTCCCATGAAACACACTCGATATATCCACCCCTGCACGCAGAGAGAAGTCTGCACTACTGAGTCACACCTGCTCACCTCCTCGTACATCGAGATGGGTGGCGGCACCGACCACTTCGACGCCCCCGAGCTGGACGCCCCCACTGATGAGGCCTCCGACTTCTGGAGCGAGCGATAGCCCCGCCGCAGCTACTACTAACCTCATATAAACAGCCAACGGACGCGCTGCCCCGCAGAGGGAGTCAGCGCGTCCGTTGGTGTGTGGGGCAACATAAAGCGGGCCCACTGCAGTGGGCCCGCTTCGTGCCAAAGGTATGGACGAGAGATTAGATGTTGTCTTTCTCGATGTCCTTGAAGTACTTGTAGGTGCGGTGGGTAGGTCCAATCAGACGCATCTAATATGGTTCCTCTGATAAACTATGTTCCATCTTGTGTTCAGTCTATGCTCCCATTACAGGACTGCAGGAATGAATGCGTGTTTCCTACCTATAATCTTCGGCCATTGACATCAAGTCGTAGAACATCAAGCGAGTGTTCAATAATGTGTCTGAGGTGATATGACGGTAGTCTTTTTCCTGTTGTTCAGTGCTGAACACCGTAGTGAAACCATTCTGCTCATAAAACGCCATAGTTGATGGAGTGTTATAAGCGTCAACAATCACAAATCTGCATCCGGTCTTGTTTAGAGGTTCGATGAACCATATCTTAATGAAATCCAGCACATCACTGCCTATATGCTTTGAACGGAACTCGGAAGATACGCCCAACCTTGCCACTAATACGGCAGGGTAGTCCTTAAAGGCTTTGAGATGTGGTATGCCGGCCTCAATCTTCTTTCTGCGTGCATTAGGTAAATCGCTTACCCTGACTCCTGCATTGGCAAGGGTGAAAGCGCATACGACTTTGTCAGGATCTTCATTTAACCTATAACAATAGGTCTTGCCCAACAACTGCTTGGTAAATCCAAAACAATCATTGGCGAAGAACTCGTCTATGTCCGGGTCTCCACAATGAAAGCCTTCGAGCTCCTTGGGTTCATTAACGGAAAATAGTGAGCAGTGTTCTTTCAAGAAACTCATCTTCTTCCTAAGTGGGCCTTTGACAAAATGCTATACAACTCGGCAAGTTTCTTTTCAAGAATTGCCTCGTCTGTCTTCTTCTGTTCTTCCGTGCGGTTGAGGTATCGCTGGTAATTAGCTTGAGCACGCTCCTCGAACCGCTGAGCCACTTCGCCTGTCAGTACGGGTATGGATGCTATCGGTAGTGCCATATTTTTTGTTATTTGCGGTTCAACAATATGCTTCACCTTGCAAAGGTGCTCAGAATAATTGAGAGTAGGTAGAGTTTTGTGATTTTTCTTTGTTGGATGAGGAATAAGCATAGTGCGAGATTGTAGGACAAGGTATGCTATTGGCCAGCAAAATCATAAAGCGGGCCCACTGCAGTGAGCCCGCTTCGTGCCAAAGGTATGGACGAGAGATTAGATATTGTCTTTCTCGATGTCCTTGAAGTACTTGTAGGTGCCGTGGGTGATTTGTTCGCACGCAGCTTCGTCGCAAACGATGATGCCGTGCTGGTGCATCTGAAGTACAGAGATAGTCCACATCTGTGTAACGGGGCCTTCAATGGCAGCCTGCAGGGCGCGAGCCTTGTTGTGACCGTTGCAGAGGATGAGGACCTCGCGTGCTGACATGACAGTGCCTACTCCGACGGTGAGAGCAGTGGCGGGTACGTTGTTGGGGTCGCCACCGAAGAAGCGGGAGTTGGCTACTCGGGTGTCAGTGGTAAGGGTCTTCTGTCGAGTGCGGCTTGTAAGAGAGCTTCCGGGTTCGTTGAAGGCAATATGACCATCGGGGCCAATACCGCCGATAAAGAGGTCGATGCCTCCGGCTTCCTCGATCATCTTCTCATAGTGTGCACATTCGGCTTCGAGGTCTTCAGCATTTCCATTGAGTATGTGGATATTCTCCTTGGGGCAGTCAATGTGGTTGAAGAGATTGGTAGCCATGAAGGAGTGGTAGCTCTCCGGGTGGCTCTCGGGGAGGCCGACGTATTCGTCCATGTTGAAGGTGAGCACGTGTTTGAAGCTTACTCGGCCTTCCTTGTTAGCCTTGACGAGGGCCTTGTACATGCCGATGGGTGAGGAACCGGTGGGGAGGCCCAGCACGAAGGGCTTCTCTGCGGTAGGCTTGGCGGCGTTGATGCGGCTTACAACATAGTCTGCTGCCCACTGAGACAGCTTCTCATAGTCGGGCTCAATGATTACTCTCATGATGATATGGATTATAGGTTAATAGAAGTGTGTGTCATAGGTTCTCCTCCTGCGGGCGATGGGGAGAGAGCCAAGAGGTGGAGGAGGGGGCTCTTTCTCCTCCTGCAAAGATATGTATTTTGTATAGACAAGCGTACTTTCTGCACAGAATAATCTTTTCCCGGCCTTCATGAAGCGGTCAGTGAGTGGCGGTCAAAGCTTCATTCCATCGTGTGGAGGCCTCCATGAGATGACGGTATATGGGGCTGTGGGCAAGGAGGTGGGGATGGCCTACGAGGAAGAACTGGAGGCGTGTGCGTGTGAGCGCCACATTGAGTTTTCGGTCTACTTCTGTGTCCACTTGCGAAGAGATGGGGGAGAGGAGCTCCAGTTGGTAGCGTCGGGAGATGGTAGTGGAGAAGATGATGTAGTCGCGCTGGCTACCCTGGAAACATTCCACGGCATCGATGGTGAAGTGGTCGGCCTGTGGAATGCCTGCCATTTGCAGGGCAGCCCTGATGGCAGCTATCTGGCAGCGGAAGGGTACGATGATACCAATACCCTTGGCCGCTTCCTCAGCCGATTGGGCCAGCTCCGGATGTAGCTGCTGGAGTGTGGCCACAAGACGGGCCACAGCCTGGGCTTCTTCGGGATTGGCTCTTGCATTGTCGGGGAGACGTTGAGGCACGACGGGAATGAAGCCCATACGCGAGGTGGCTACGAACCGGGCATAGGGGGGCATAGACGGCAGGGCAGGAGAAAGAACCTCCAGCTGGTGAGGCAGCGGCACGACGTCGAGCCCTCCATCATAAAAGTGGCGGCTGGCAAAAACGGTAATGACTTGGTGCATGCGCCCACTTGCTAAGAGCTGAGACTTGAATGGGGAGTTGGCAGGGAGCGCACGCCATAGACGTTCAAAGAGAGAGTTGGACAGCCGTTCTATGCCCATGGCTATCATTTCAGGGTCGCTCACTACAGTCTGGGCGAGAGGCTGGAGCACCACAGCCGGCAGTTGTCTGTGGTCGCCTATGAGTACGAAGCGTCGGACTGCGGGCCGGTTGTCATGGCAAGTGCATAGTAACCCCATGAGCTGAGGTTCCAAGAGTTGGGCCGCTTCGTCGACCAGGAGCGTGTCGAATGAGACAAGATGGAAAAGTTCATCGTGCGAGGTGAGCGATGTGACTGTGCCTACATAGATACGGCAGGAGCGTGTGAGGTGGCGCACCGCATGGCGATGAGGTAAGGCGGCGGCGCGTTTCAGCCACAGGTGGCTGCGATATTCTGGGGCACAGGTGGCTTCCAGACCGATGCGCATGTAGTCAAGGCCGGTATGAACAGCTAAGCGGGTGAGCATGGCACATAACTCATCCACCGCACGATTGGTATAGGCTGCCAGCAGGATGGTTTCGCCGGAAGCGTATAGCTCATTGACTATGTGATAGATGGCGATGCTTGTTTTGCCTGTGCCCGGAGGTCCCAGCAGGAGGTAAAAGTCGTCAGCCTCTATTACCCCTTTGACAATGGGGGTGATATGATGGGGCATGGCGGTAATCAGGGGCTGCGGCTGTCGCTGTGCCGGCTGCCGTTGACCAAGAAGTAATTGTCTGCGGGAAGGCGAGGTGCTGAGCAGGCAGTGAAGGTTTCGCACTTGAGAGAGGCTCGGACTGTCGGTGCTATCATGCTCTATGGCATAGAGCTTGCCAATTGTCAGGAGACTGTCATTGCATCCATCTCCCTCAGCGGGCCGGAGAGGTTGGGGCACAAGCAGGCGAATGGTCAGAGTAGCTTCTGCAATATGTTCGATATAGCCTTGTAGCAGTTGACTATTGGTGACATTCGTCTCTTCAGACGGGCAGGCGTAGAGGAGTATCATTTCCCCTTGGTTGAAGTTGGGGGCAGATTGTGTGGGAGTATCCAGGCCAATGGAGGTGGTGCGGAAGTGCAGGAGCAAGGCCGCTCCGTCGGCGTTGGTTGTAATTTCTTCCAGGTGCAGGTTGGGTAGTAGCAGGCCTGCAGCCAGCTTGACGGAGCGAGGTGTAGTCCATGTGGCTGCAAAGCCACGGAGGGAGTCAGGACGCACGTCTGTGGTCTTCTGAAGAAAGAGCTCTCGAAGGGTGAAGGCTAAGAAATGAGCAAAGTAGGCTGCGAGACGAGGGTCGTGACGGAGCAGGCTTAGCGGGCGTGTGATGTTACTTAGTTGCGGCTTGATATATGCCTCCCAGAACTTCCCCCTTAATCCTGCGGCATTGAGCGTCTCAGGGTTGAGATTGCAGAGAGAGGCGATGACCTCTTTAGGTTGGTGGAGACGGTGGAGCAGGCAGATGACGGCATTGCGCATATCCATAGCCTCACTGATGGCCTCGGCCGAGACACGCTCGACGAATAGTCGTGGATAGCGTGAATATAGTATCGAACTTCCCACCTCGTACCATGGTAGGTTGAAGTTGTAACGCAGCATCTCCACATACAGAGACATCTGCATAAGGTGCTCTTTACGTGGTTTAACTTCGTCTCTCTCTCGCATGGTGCGCTGCGCTGAGCCGCTTTTCAGTTCCAGCAGTCGGCGGTGATTGTTCGTCATGAGGTCAAGCCTTCCTCTAAGCCCCAAGGTGGGGCAGATAAAGGCTGCTTCAAGGAGAGATTGGCATGGGTCAATATCTACATCGGCCGCAGGAAGACGCTCCGCCACCGTCTGATAGATGTGGTCAAACTGTCTGCGTGCTTCTTGAAAATAAGAAGCATCTATCTCGTTGTCAGTTAGGTAGGCATATTCGGTAGAGTATTCCTCGAAGTGGGCTTTTAGGCTTTGATGATAGAGATTGAGCTTGGGCGTGGCCTGTGCCGAGTGGGCTATACAGACCTCAAGGAATTTGCCGGCTGCCTGGCCTAATAGAATAGGAGCTGTGTGGGCTTTAGGGCTAAGGCAGCGAAGCAGGTAATGAATAGGTGAATGAGACGCAGGGTTGAAGCAGGTAGTCAGTGAGGTAACGTCAATGAGATAGTCAGGTTCAACCACAACGAGACGTGCCTTCCAACCATTTGCCCGGGTTGAGGATCGAGGATCTATGAGGAGGATGTGGGCTCCGGTGTAAAGTAGATGAGTAGGGTAGTGAAGGGTAATTTCCCCTGTGGGTTCGCAATCTACTTGCCCATCAGCGAGCCATATGGTGGCCTCGGTCGAGGAGGTTATTCCGCTGACAATGCCGTGGAGGAGAGATGGGGGCTTACCTGACATCTCGCCGTCTTCAGTCGGCTTGTGGCTATGACTGACGTGGGTAGATAGAGGGCGTATGAGGCCCTCAGGTGCAGCAATGCCAGTCAGCTCGGCTACGAATTGTGCTAAGGCCGCTGCGCAAGAATGGAGCTCAGTCTGTGCTTGCTCTGAAGGTAAATCTAATGCCAACCGTAGGTGGCGGCGCAAATGGTCAGGTTGTCGAAAGTCTATGTGATGGGTGCGGCATACTGCGAAGAGGCGGGAGAAGAGTGACGAGTAGTCGCCCAGTAGGCCGTCGCTGAAATCGTTGCAGAGGCGTTCAAGCAGGCTCTGGAGTGCATGCAAGGCAGCCTGAGCACTCTGTGAGGCAGTGAGTGCGGCTTCAATTTCATGATAGTATGCAGTGGCTGGTGTAGACACGGCGATGGAGACTTTATATTATGTCAGTTTGCCGGGACAGATGTGAATATGTGGCATGGGAGGTGGTCTACCGGGCGTGTTGCAGTTCCTCGGGAGATAGTATGTGCTGCTTGCGGCTGTAGTGATTGGCAGGATGGAATGGTCTGCTCGCAGAGCCATTAGGTGAGCTGGCGGGATGACTTCCTTCATTCTGTAGAGGGGTGGGTGGACGGCAGGCAGCCATCGCTCCTCCATACTGCGCCCAGCGTTGAAGAATGCTGTAGACATATTGCACAGTTTCGCTACCTATCATGTAACCGCACTTTACAACCGGGTCAGTATAGTATCGTGGGGTGCTTAGTCCCAATACATAGTGGCTTACATCGTCCCACTGCTGTGGGTCTCCGCCATACTTGCGGGTGAGGGCCTGTGCATCGCGGATGTGACCTGTTCCGCCGTTGTAGGCTGCCAGCACGAACTTGATGCGTTCAGCCGGGTGGGGTATATCTTTCCACGTATGCTGCAAACGTCGGAGCAGACGGCTTGCCGCTGCCACGTTGTCGGCCGGTACAAAGATACGCTCTGCAGGCAGGGCGAGGGACTCGGCTGTGGATGGCATGATTTGCATGAGTCCCTTGGCTCCTGCCCATGATACGGAATTAGGGTCAAACCCGGACTCTTGGTAACATTGTGCAGCGATGAGCCGCCAATCCCACCCCACTGTGTGGGCTGCCTCCTTGAAGAGCGGGTCATAAGTGGAGATGATGCCCTTCTCGCGTGAGATAAAGGGAGCGCGTACTTGGCGGCGCACGGTGAAGCGTTGTCGTATTTGCTGCTTCACCTCTTTCTCCACCTTGGCCTCCGCTCCACGTTGAAGCCATTCATTCAGAGCCATCTGCAAATCATGAGACTCTTGACAGCAGACCCATGCAGTGCTGTCATTATGAATGGCTGCTGCTGAAAGGTGGTGCATGGCGATGAGAGATAGTGGTACTTGTATGGCTGCCATATCTACCTCTCTCTGTTTGACTTTCAGGAGAAGGTCAGTGGTGTCTTTGGCCACTTCAACCCTTACGCTGACGCCGAGAGAGTGGGCAAAGTCGCTTGCCAAGGCATATTGCAGCCCGAGCTGCCGGCCATGGTATTCGTAGTATGTGTCTGGGCCACTCAGTGTGGTGATGATGAGCTCGCCTGATTCTATGATGCGGTTGAGTGTAGGGCTGGTGGCTTCTTTCTCTTTGCGGAAAGCCCCATTGAGGTTGGTCTCACCCTTCTTGCCGGACGAAGTACATCCCATTGAACACAGCATGATTAATAGGGTGACGATCAGGGTATATAATAACCTTTCTTGGAGTAATCGTAAAGGTGGTGTGAGGATACGCACAGTGGCTTTGATAGAGTGTGTCAGACAATAGACAAAGAGATACGACATAGCTGGATGAATGACCATATAGTGCAATCAAGGCTATGTCGTAAGTCATAGGTATACGCAGTGACTATACAATAGATGCAAGTCATCCCATGATGGAGAATGTGCCTCTGTTGAGCCGGAGGAGCTACATCTCGGCCTCCTTGAGCCTCTCTGCATTCTCGGCCACGATGAGGTGGTCTATGCAGTCTTGTATGTCACCATCCATGAAGGCTTGCAGGTTATAGATGGTGTAGTTGATGCGATGGTCGGTGATGCGCCCCTGGGGATAGTTGTAGGTACGAATTTTGGCTGAGCGGTCACCTGTAGACACCAAAGTCTTTCGACGCGATGCAATGTCGTCTACATATTTTTGATGTTCCTTGTCGTAGATGAAGGTGCGAAGGCGGGCGAGAGCCCGTTCCTTATTCTTAGGCTGGTCACGAGTTTCGGTACACTCGATAAGGATTTCCTCCACTTCGCCCGTGAGGGGGTTCTTCCAGTTGTAGCGTAGACGCACACCCGACTCCACCTTGTTGACATTCTGTCCACCTGCGCCACTTGAGCGGAAGGTGTCCCATTTGATTTCGCCTTCGTTGATGACAACGTCGAACGCTTCGGCTTCGGGCAGAACGGCTACCGTTGCTGCTGAGGTATGTACACGGCCTTGTGTCTCTGTGGCTGGCACTCTTTGCACGCGGTGCACACCACTTTCATATTTCATGGTGCCATACACGTCTGTACCTGTGACACTGCACACAATTTCCTTAAAGCCTCCCGATGCTCCCTCACTTGCGCTGGATACTTCGAGCTTCCAGCCCTTGCGCTCGCAGAACTTGGTGTACATGCGAAAGAGGTCACCGGCAAAGAGTGCGGCTTCGTCACCGCCCGTGCCTCCACGTATCTCGAGCACCACATTCTTGGCATCCTCAGGGTCCTTGGGCACGAGCATGAGTTTAATCTCTTCCTCCAACTCGGGCAGTCTTTTTTCGCAGGTGTTGAGTTCCTCGCGGGCCAGCTCCTTCATTTCCGGGTCTTGCTCGTTGAGCAGAATGTTCTTGCTCTCTTCAAGGTTGCTTAAGAGGGAGGCATATTCTTTGCGGGCAGCCATTAGGTCTTCAAGCTCCTTATACTCTTTGGTTAAGCGTACGTAGCGAGATTGGTCGGCGATGACGGCTGGATCGGTGATGAGGGTGCTGACTTCTTCAAAGCGCGCCTTGAGGTCATCTAATTTGTCTAATAGGGTGTTCAAGGGGATAGGTGTTTATTTAGAGTGAGGGGAATGGGTTGGGGCATGTGACCGCTAAGCCATGGCTGCAGGTACTGGTGTAACTTGGCCCTGTGTCGTGGGATTAGTAGTGAAATTCGCCAAACTCACTTTTGATGGTGAGTGAGCGTGGACCTTCTTCTATGCGGCCCACCACCTGGGCGTCAATGTGGAAGCTCTTGCTGAGTGCGATAACCTCGTCGGCCAGTTCCGGTGCCACGTATACCTCCAGTCGATGGCCCATATTAAAGACTTTGTACATTTCGGCCCAGTCGGCGCCGCTCTCTTCTGCGATTGTCTTAAAGAGAGGGGGCACAGGAAACATATTGTCCTTGATTACTTTACAGTTCTCATTGACAAAGTGCAGCACCTTGGTTTGAGCGCCACCGGTACAATGTACCATGCCGTGAATGTACGGCCGCATGTGGTCGAGCAGTTGCTTGACTACCGGGGCATAGGTGCGAGTGGGGGAAAGGACAAGCTTGCCGGCGTTGATGGGGGCACCTTCTATGGAGTCGGTGAGGTGATACTTGCCACTGTACACCAGTTCCTCGGGCACAGCTTGGTCATAGCTTTCGGGATATTTCTCTGCCAGATATTTGGCAAAGACATCGTGGCGTGCTGAGGTAAGTCCGTTAGACCCCATACCGCCGTTGTAGCCTTCCTCGTAGGTGGCTGTGCCGGAAGAAGACAGGCCTACAATCACATCGCCCGGGCGGATGTGGGCGTTGTCTATGACATCGTCTCGTTTCATGCGGCAGGTCACAGTGGAGTCTACGATGATGGTGCGTACGAGGTCACCTACATCGGCCGTCTCTCCGCCTGTGGCGTAGATGCCAATACCCATATCACGCAACTGCTGAAGAAGCTCGTCGGTGCCGTTGATGATGGCTGAGATTACTTCACCCGGGATGAGCATCTTGTTTCGGCCGATGGTGGAGCTTACAAGAATGTTGTCTACCGCTCCCACACAGAGCAGGTCGTCTGTGTTCATGATGAGAGCATCTTGTGCAATGCCCTTCCAGACAGACAAATCGCCCGTTTCCTTCCAGTAGATGTAGGCTAACGAAGACTTGGTGCCTGCGCCGTCAGCGTGCATGATGTTGCAGTAAGCAGGGTCACCGCCCAGGATGTCAGGAATGATTTTGCAGAAGGCTTGTGGGAAGAGGCCCTTGTCTATGTTTTTTATGGCGTTGTGCACATCTTCCTTCATGGCTGAGACGCCACGCATCATGTATCGCTGTTTGTTGTCCATACGGATGGTAAGTGGTGAGAGAATTCTATTGTTTAGCGTGCTGTGTACCAGTCTGTGCACATCTTAGCCCTTTTCAGAAGGCCACGGTCGGCGCTATGTCTGCTCCCTGCTGTGCTTCGAAGGGCGTCTTTTTGTCAAAGCCAAAGATGGAGGCTATGATGCTGGCAGGGAAACGACGAATGCTTACATTGTAGCTGCGCACGGACTCGTTGTAGAGACGGCGGCTTTCGTTGATGCGATTTTCTGTACCTTCTAATTGTGCCTGAAGCTCAGAGAAATTCTGATTGGCTTTCAAGTCGGGGTAGTTTTCTGTGATGCTGAGCAGTCTACCTACGAGGGTTGAAAGTTCTCCCTGGGCTTGTTGTATCTGCCTGGCTCGCTCGGGGGTGAGGCTTTCAGCACTGACAGTGAGTGAGGTAGCCTTGGCGCGTGCAGCCACAACCTCTTCCAAGGTCTTGCTCTCGTGTGAGGCATAGCCTTTCACGGTGTTGACGAGGTTGGGGATGAGGTCGGAGCGTCGTTGGTACTGGGATTGCAGGTTGCTCCAGGCTGTGTTGGCTTCTTCGTCTTGGGCCACGAGTGAGTTATAGGTGGTCAGGCTGCTGACCACGAGCAGGAGGACGGCTATGCCAAGGGTGATGAGCACGAAGCTGCTTTTTGAGAAGTGAGTTGCCATAAATGTGGGTTGTGGGTGTAAGTGTGGTTTGATGAATGTCTTGGGGGGGGGAGTAGGCCGGAAGTGTTGACAGTGTGGTGGCGGTGTATGTCAGAAGCGGAAGGTACTGCCTCCGCCGCCGAAGAAACCACCTCCGAAGCTTCCGGGTGAAAAGGTGGAGCCGCCTCTGCTGCCATGGTTCAACATACTTCCAGTCACGATGGGGCCTGTCGCGTTACCGCCGCCGAGGTAACTATTCTCTTCGGTCAGTGAGGTCTTGGTATGGCCGCAGCGCGGACATCGCAGGGTCGAGCGTATGGCCCAGATACTTTGTCCTACTTTTACACGTTGCTTCTTGACCACCTTCATCTGTGCCTTCTTGCAGGCCGGACAAGTCTTCTGATGTGCGTCTACGAGCACCGCGATAAATGCGATGCCTCCAAACAATATGACTACCACCAGCATGGCAATGATGGCGGCAGTGCTATCTTCTTCGCCTTCAATGGCGGCCTTGAGGCTTTCATCGCCGGATACGATGTGGTGGATGGCTTCAAGCCCTTTGGTAATGGCTGCGTCCCAGTTCCCGGCCTTGAGGTCGTTCATCATGACCTTCTTTTGTATGCGGTTGCACAGGGCGTCGGGTAGGGTGCCTTCCAGACCGCTACCCGTAAGTATCTGGCAGGCGCGGTCGTCAGTGGCCAGCAGCACGATGAGGCCGCTGTTCTGCTCCTTGCTGCCTACCCCGTACTTCCGGGCCACTTTCATGCAGAAGTCATAGGGGTCATTGCCCGCTATGCGGCGACACACTATGACCACAGACTGCACGCCGTGCTCGCGTTCCATGGCGCCGAGTAGGCTGTCGGCGTGGCTTACGGTGGAGGCAGCGAGAATGTTGTCCGGGTTTGACACATAGCGCCTCCCATCTTGGAGATGCACCATCGGGATGTCTTCCGGATGCCAGCCTTCAGCGCGTGCCCCGGTCATGCACAGCGACATGACGCTCAGGACCACCAGCAGCACAATCTTAGCCGGGTATGCCTGCAAAGCACTATAGAGGGGGAGGGTTCTTCTCATAAAACAGGATTTCATCAGCTCAGACAGCCGCAAAGTTAATGATAAATTTTACCTTTGCGCGGCAAAACACAGATATTATCCCTGCATTTCCTCTTAGTCCCCTTTGTCGAAGGCCATGGCCGGATACTTCCCGGGGGCTTGGAGCTACATCTTAATCTTGGTTTATCACATGTATAGTATTTTCGATCGCCGGTGGATGCACCGGCAGCGTTTTTTGTTCTTGAGTAGTTTCTTTCTGATAGCCTTGACCCTCTGGGCGCAAGCGCCGCAGGGCTATTATGCAGGGGCCAAGGGAAAGAAGGCAAAGGCTTTGAAGACGGCCCTCTACTCCATTATTACCTCCCACACGACCCGCAGTTACGACAATCTGTGGGACGACTTTAAGAAGACAGACGTCCGCGACGACGGCAAGATCTGGGACATGTATTCTAATGCCACGTCTTATGTCCCCGGTGGTTCGGCCCAGGGCAAGAACTATTCCAAGGAGGGTGATAGCTACAACCGCGAGCACTCCTTCCCCAAGAGTTGGTTCAATGATGCCAAGCCGATGTACACCGACCTCTTTCATCTCTACCCCACTGACGGATATGTCAACAACCGCCGCAGCAATTACCCTTACGGTGAGACGGCCGGCGAGACCTACCAGTCGAAAGGGGGCTTCTCCAAGCTGGGCAAGTCTACCCTGCCTGACTACTCAGGCACAGTGTTCGAGCCGGCCGATGAATATAAGGGTGACTTTGCCCGCAGCTACTTCTACATGGCCACTTGTTACGAAAACCATATCTCGTCGTGGTCTTCACCCATGCTTTCCGGCGATAGCTATCCGGCCTTCTCTACTTGGGCTTTGGAGATGTTGCTTCGCTGGGCAGCCCAGGACCCGGTCAGCGAGAAAGAGGTGGCTCGCAACAACGCCGTCTATGGCATACAGAAAAACCGCAACCCCTTCATCGACTTCCCCGGCCTTGAGCAGTATGTGTGGGGGAGCATGGTCGGTGTAGCCTTCGACCCCGACAATTATAATGGCGGCGGGTCGGGCGAGCAGCCCGATGCACCGGCAGCCCCGGTCTTCTCGTTGCCTTCCGGCAGTGTCGTTGAGGCCGGCACGGTGGTTACCATCGCGGCTTCCGATGAGGGAGCTACCATATATTATAGAGTAAATGACGATGTCTGGCAGACTTCCGCTTCTCCGGCCACCGTCACCATTCTCTCTGCCATGACGTTGACGGCCTATACCTTTGCGCATGGTCTCAAGAGTGAAGAGGTCACCGCCACTTATTCGCTCGTGGGTGGGCTTCCCGTAGGGCCTCGCCTCTATTCTTTGGTCACTTCCCCCTCCGACCTCGTCTCCGGCGACCGTTATCTCATAGTATGTCCCAGCAAGAATGTAGCACTTGGTGAATACGGCAACAACGTACGTTCCTCCGTGTCTGTCACCTTCGACGACGCCTCCAAGACTGCCCTCACTACCGCCACCAGCACCTCCTCTTCGCTGCCCTTCGAGCTCGTGGGTAGGGAAGAAGAAGCCGGCTACTGGAGCTTCTTCGATCCCGCGTCAGCGGCCTATCTCGCCTTGCTGAGCAGCGACAACAAGCTTCATAACGATGCCTCAGTCAATGAAAAGAGCCTTTGGACCATCGACGTGACGGCCACGGGTACGGCCACTATTTCCAATCGCCACTATGATACCCGCAGCATCAAGTACAATGCCTCCTCGCCGCGCTTCGCCTGCTACACCAGTTCTCAGCAGCCGGTGGCTCTCTACCGCTATGCGGTGCCCTCGTCGGTGGTCGCTGTGTCGGTCACTCATGGCGCTCAGCCGGTTCAGGTGTACGACTTGGCCGGCCGCCTGGTACGGCAAGCTACCACAGCCTCCGAGGCTCTCGAAGCCTTGCCCACCGGTTGTTACATTATTGGTGGGCGCAAGGTCTGGGTGGTGAGGTAGCTCCCATCAGGGCGACCGCAGCGCGTCCTTCCTCGTTGTCTCCTGCACGGTCCGTTGTCGTTCCCCTCCGTCAGGCGATACCTTCGTCGCCCGGCTTGTGGCGGGGCGGCCTATTCAGTAATCATTTTCATTCTATATCCCATGACCAAAGAGCAGCTCTTTCAGCAAATTACACACAAACGTACGTTCCTCTGTGTGGGCTTGGATACGGACCTGGCGAAGATGCCTACTCATCTCCGCGAGGCCGACGATGCCCTCTTTCTCTTCAATCAAGCCATCGTTGACGCCACCGCTCCCTATTGTGTGGCCTATAAGCCCAATCTTGCCTTCTACGAATGCTATGGAGTGAAGGGTCTCGCTGCCTTTGAGCGGACCGTCGCCTATATCAAGCAGCATTATCCGGACCATTTGGTCATTGCAGATGCCAAGCGTGGCGACATAGGCAACACCTCCACCATGTATGCCCAGTCCTTCTTCGCCGAGGGGCATGTGGATGCAGTCACCGTGGCTCCCTATATGGGCGAAGACAGCGTGAAGCCTTTCCTTACGTACGAGGGTCGTTGGGTCATTCTCCTGGCCGCTACCAGCAACAAGGGAGCTCTCGACTTCCAGATGACGGCAGATGCCTCCGGTGAACGGCTTTTTGAGAAGGTACTGCGTATCTCCAAAGACTGGGGAAGTTCGGAAAATATGATGTATGTGGTAGGTGCCACGCGCGGCAGCCTCTTCAGCGATGTGCGCCGCATTGTGCCCCACCATTTCCTGCTCGTGCCCGGCATTGGCGCGCAGGGCGGCAGCCTGCATGAGGTTTGTCAGTATGGCATGAACGAGCAGTGTGGGCTACTTGTCAATTCCTCGCGTGCCATCATTTATGCCTCCACAGGGCTTGATTTTGCCGACGCTGCAGCCAAGGCGGCCTCCGAGGTGCAGCAGCAGATGGATGAGAAGCTGAAAGCCCACGGTTTATAATACCTCTCTCTCCGTAAAGAAGTTCTGTAAGTCTTTGATTTACAGGACTTCTTCTTTTCAGTATCGTAAGAGGTTCCGCTGGAAGTTCCGTTATTACTTTTATGATTATTTAGGGGTGCAGATCCAGATTTCTCCTGAATCCCCCTTTTCGGAGCGTTTGTCTCCACTGCTATTTCAATTCCTTGAACCATCGTGAACATCTTTCACGTTACAGAAACCAAGGCCTTCTAACAACCTTACAATCTCCCAAAAAACTGGATTTTGACCTAGATTAGGCTTTTCAATATCTTCTTTGGTTATCCTTGTACCTTGTGAAAAGCTGGTTGGATTACCTTTGGGACCTATAAAGAAGCTATTAAGAGTTGCAGCATGAAATTTATCTTTTGAAGATGAGCACAGACACCGAAGAACGTATGCCATCTTATTTACTCTCTTGAGTTTAATTTTTTTGTCAATAACATAACCATCTGGCTTATTAAGTCCTGAAAGCCTATATACGAATAATTCTTTGTTTGCCTCATTGTCTATCCACCCTAATTCAACGAGCTTGTCAAATAACTCTTTGAGTTTGTAGTACAAGATGCTGTCTTCTTTCTCAGAATCTTTAGGCACTCCTTTCAATTTGCTGTTCAAAACTCTACGTATTCGCCTTTAGAACCGTTTCGAACCAACTTTGCAGTTCTCCTATTCACCAAATTCAAGGGAATGGCAGGCTCTATATCATTTTCATAGCAGTATTGTTCCATAGCATCACAAAACTCTTCAGCATAAGGAGAACCGCCATCCTCTACACAGAGATTTAGGAAATTGAGGAAACTAAATCTTTGCGATTCATCCATTATCCATTGTGTGTTATTGTTTGTTTCTTCCGTTCAGCAATTCTCGTATATCAATATCCAAGATGTCCGCTATCTTATCGAGGATTTTGAGAGACGGCTGTGTGGTATTGCTGCACCATTTAGACAGCGTTACAGGAGAGATTCCAAGTTCTCCAGACAACCATTTCGCCGTTCTCTTCTTCTCGACCAAAACCAACTTTAGTCTGTTTATGTCTTTACCTTTCATAATAAATCAATTAAATTTTAGGGCTAAGCTATTACCTTTTTCAAGATAAACGAAGAAAATCTGATAAATCTGTATTCCTGAAGGTGAGATTTAACATTTGTTGCTCTGTCTGGTTGTTGATATTGCTTCAGAGCGGTTGGCAAATAAGGATGAATGGTAAAATACAATCCCCTTTAGATTCACTAACCATGAGGCTGTAATAGGTCTTGTTTTTACCTTCTATTGTT
>CAMAMB010000046.1 GCA_945836755.1 uncultured Bacteroidales bacterium | reverse complement strand
CCGCGATTTCTTTTTTTTGGCCATGTCAAGTCGGCTTGTTTCGGATGGCTACCTTCGCCCCATACCCTCTCCTGCGTCACTGCGATAGTGACAATCGTCCCCACTTCTGTGCCAAAAGTGTGCGAAAGGGTTGGTCGCCTGCGCAGAAAGTTGTATGTTTGCTGCGTAAAAGGTGAGAAAACCATCAGACAGCCACACTGTTTCTGCCACATAGCCTTAGACTTCCCCTCTGTCTACGCCCATTGTGGGCTCTTTGCCCTTGGTGTGTCCGCGTCAGGGTAGGTCGTAGGAAGTAGGTGCGAGCTGCGCCTCCCGCAGTCTCCATGCCCCCCTGCCCCGGCTGCAAGCGTAGCTACTACTCCCGCAGCCTCTCACCCGGCCGTCGTCTCCCGCTCAGCGAGAGCCTATCTCGTAGCCCATCCTTTATTAACTTAATTTATATGAGAAAGTTTACCTCTTTATTGACCATGCTCCTGCTGTTCTTTGCAGTGGGGGCTGAGGCTGAGATTATTACCTCTATGCCTCAGGCCGGTGTGCAGTACAAGATTAAGTGTATTGCCACTGACCACACCGGTTACCTTGGCGACGACGGCACTACCCTTCAGGGCCGCCATGCCACAGGTACGTTCTTCATCCTTGAGGCCACCGGCACCGACGGCCAGTATTACCTCAAGAGCGTTGAGACCAACAAGTACATCAACGCTGCCGGCGAGACCAACGGCTCTGCCATCTCCTTCGACGCAGAAGCTACCACCTACTGGACAATCGACCAGACCAACGCCAACACCACCCTGAACAGCTGGTGCATTCGCCCCAACGGCACTGCAGGCGTGAGCCTCAACAACAATGGCACCTCTACTGCCACCTGTCCTTACATGAAGGTCAATAGACATAGCAACTCCGGTCAGGGCTGCAACCTCTGGACCTTCGACGACGGCACGGTAGATCCTACTTTCAAGCAGCCACAGTTCGGCGGCCTTGTGTGGACCTGGAATACCACGAACAGCAAATTCGACAACGGCCAGCAGTCTACAGCTACTCCCGGTCGCGACAGCGACAAGGGCCCTGTCTACAAGTTCGTCGATGCCGGCACCCTGACCACCACCGAAGGCTTCAGCAGCATCGACACTTCCGATGGCGGCGGTCTCTGGGCCGTAGGTTCCACCACCAACGTCACCTCTTCCCTCGGCCGCTGGGCCGGCTCCATCCTCGTCGATGACTTCGCCGTGGCTTCCGTCAGCTACTCTATATCTCTCAAGGGCACAGAGGCTGATGGCCGTGCCACTGTGTGGGTGAACGGTACGCTCAACATCACTGGCAGAACCGACTTCAATATGAACGATGGTAACGACCAGCGTTGGTACATCGGCGAGAAAGGTGTCATCAACACAGGCTTTACCTCTGTCACACGTGGCAACAACCGCCACTGGGACCTCCAGGTGGTAGTGGCCGACGCCGATCCCGTTGAAGGCCAAGAACGCGTGCTGACGACCCTTCGCAAGAGGGTGATGACTTGGGGCGCCGACATTTCGTCTCAGTTCAACTCCGTCACCGTATGGTACAAGAATGCCGAGGGCGTCCTCACCGAGCTCGAAGCCGGCGCCGTGTCTTACGACGCTACAGGTATCACCATCACCTACGAGGGCTTAGGCTATGAGACCTATATTCCTACCCTTCCCGCGGACCGCTTCATCCAGGTGGCTGCCGACAAGGCCGGCTCCATCACTCCCGCCACTGCGGCTGCCGACAACGCCCACTGGTATGTGATGACCCAGAACCGTGGCGGCGAAAGCGCCATGTACGACAACGGCAGCAGCGCCATTCACCGTGCTGCCGCAGGCATTAACGGCGATGCCAGTGCGGTTGAAGAAGGCAAGAAGTACCTCGTCCGCTTCTTAGAGACAGGCACTGAGGGCGTCTACAACATCCAGTTCGGCACCGGCAACTTCGTGACCGCCGCCCTCAACACCGGCGAATATGCCTCTGCCGGCTCCTTCAAGCTCTACAACATCAACGGCGAAAGCACCCACATCGGCTGGAACCTGTTTAGCGACGGCCGCCATGGCAGCATCGTCGACAACAATGGTGCAGGCAGCGACATCGCCTTCTGGGGCAGCGGCGAAGTGACCTCCCTCGACGGCAACAACGACTGGAGCATCTACCCCGTCAGCTTCGTCGATCCTGTGACCATCAGCTATACCCTCACCGCGGTAGGCACAGGCCAGACCTTCACCGGCTCCTACGTCAACGGATGGGCTAACGACGCAACCCCTCTGCCTGTCTTGTCCGGCGCCGATGGCTACACGCTGAGCGATGTCGTATTCACCCAGGAAGGCGACGTCTACAGCATGACTGCCAACATCACCTTCCCCTTCCCCGTGTCTACCGCCGAGACCAAGAACGCTACCGGCATCGAGAGCCAACTCGGTTCTTCCAAGTGGTATGTACATGCTGATGGCTATCCAGCAGCTTCACGTTCTGCCGCCACAGATTGGAACTACACCACCCAGGACAACTACAAGTGGTACATCTATCCCACACTGACCGACGGCACCTTCAGCTTCAAGCTGCAGCATCACGATGGGCTCTACATCCCCTCCATCGCCGCTGCACAGTCTACCAATACCCAGAATCCCATGGTAGAGGAGGCTTCTGCCGGCTCGTTCTACTTCAAGCCTTGCACCAACAACCGCTACGGCTTCAGCATCAACGCCGAAGGCACCATCTTCCTGACCATCAACACCGGTAACTCTAACGATCCTCAGCCCATCTGGGCCTGGACCAAGAGCGGTAGCCACCAGGGGTCCAACCTCAGCTTCCCCGACGTGACCATCAGCGCCGAGCAGATAAACACCCAGTTCAACGCCCTCAAGAATGCCGCCACCTTAGACATACTCGAAGGCTCTGAAGTACAGGGTCCCTCTGAGTTTGCTGCTCCTGCCGAGATCAACGACGCCATCGCAGCTGCCCAGGCCGTGGCCGACGACGTCGAGGCCAAGGTAGCCTTCATTGCCAGTGAAGAGGGCCAGAAGATCCAGACTTACCTCAACGCCATGTCCACTTACGGCGCGCTGACCAATTACCAGTTTGAGGTAAAGTCTCAGTACTTCACCCTCATCCTGCCCTGTCCTTCCACCCTGCCCTCAGGCATCACCCTCTACGGTTGTAGCGCAGCCGAGGATAACGGCGTCACCCTCACCCTCTCAACCCTGAGCGGCAGCATCTCTCAGAATGTACCTTACATCGGAGAAGCTCCCGTAGGCGCCAAGTACACCATCATCGGTTGGGACAAGGGCAGCCGCGAGATTCACACAAACGGATGGCTCACCGGCGTACTTGCCGACGAAGGCGCTACCGTACCTGCCGGCAGCTACGTGCTCGCTCGCCACAGCTCAGGCGTACAGGGCTTCTTCCCCACCGACGGCACAGTGACCTGCCCGCAGTATCGTTGCTACCTCACCGTACCCTCTACCCTCTCTGCCCCTGCCTTCTTCTTCCCCGGCGGCGCTCAGACCGGCATAGAGAGCGTGTTCAGCGGCAACGACGGCAAGGTGACCATCTACAACCTCGCCGGCCAGAAGCTCAACAAGCTTGAGAAGGGCATCAACATCGTCAACGGCCTCAAGGTCCTGGTGAAGTGATCACACAACTTACCCTAATCAGATAACGACCTCGCATTATGAAGAAAGCATATATAGCTCCCGCAGTGCAGCTCTACGGAGTGGGCACTACCGAAATGCTCGCCCTCTCCCTCCACGACAACGGAGGCAACGCCCTTGGCAACGGTGACTTCGGCGAAGAAGGCGAATATGAAATTTGCTCCGACAAGAAGGACGACTGGGCTTCTCAGTGGTAAGTCCACGACGCTCTACCGTCTGTAGATAAATGGTTGAGGCTGTGTCACGCAAGTGGCGCAGCCTCATTGCGTGTAATCCCCGCTGCGGTGTTGTCATGCGGTATTGACCCTCATTGCCAACATGCCCCCTTCAGGTACACTCTCTCAATGAGCGCATACACGCGTAGCCATCGCCGCGCGCAGTAACCCGGTGTCGGGACGTACATGTAGGAAAAACCGGATGTACATGTAGTTCGAACGGCATGTACATGTAGAAAAAACTGGATGTACATGTAGTTCGAACGGCATGTACATGTAGGAAAAACTGGATGTACATGTAGGTCGAACGGCATGTACATGTAGACAAAACCGGATGTACATGTAGGTCGAACGGCATGTACATGTAGAAAAAACTGGATGTACATGTAGGTCGAACTGGATGTACATGTAGGAAGTACTGGATGTACATGTAGAAATTCCAGAGTGTACATGTAGATTATCCCGAGGTGCTTCCCATTATTACAGCCTGCATTCCCGTGGCTCTCATCCCCGTGTCGCTCCATTCTGCATACGCCGCCTCTGCTACGAAACTTTGAGGCGAGCCCTCTCCCGCGGGCGCGGATTTTAAATAACATGTGTAAAATTCTTTGCTCTAATTCTTTGTTCTTCAGAAGCGAAGTGGTAATTTTGCCACGGCTAAGGGCGTAGTGTCCTCGTCCACTCTCACAGACCTTAGATGACAGATAGCCGCAGCCCCGCCCTCTGTTTATGTGCGTACATATCCTACTTTCATGTAGAGCTTCTTGCTACGCGACGTTAAATGGCGTTGTGTCTACACTTGGAACTTCTGTCGCTTCCTCGGACCTACTTTGCACTCTTTTTTTATCCATATCTATATTAACTAATTACATGAGAAAGTTTTATCTTTTCTTCCTGTTGCTGATGGCATCGTTAGCCAGTTATGCAGCAGTCATTGTCTCGGAAGGTACCAAGTACTATCCCGGCAATGCAATCAACTCTACGGATGTGCCCTCGGGGTACTATCTTATCAAGAGTAAGAGTGCTACCTACGCAGCTACCCCCTACCTCGTGGCCAACGGTACAGCTCTTAACCTCGCTGCTGACCCCGGTCTCGGCGATACGAACCTCGGTCTCTGGAAGATAGCCTTCAAGCAGAGCGCTACTGATGGAAACACCCAGAGTTCAGAGTATTACATTCTGAACGTCAGCACGAACACCTATTTCACTCAAGGCCCCAGCGTGCCCTTAGGTGGCAGCAAGAAGGCGATGTGGTTTAACAAGACCGATGAGGGTACCTACCAGCTTGGTCTGTCCAGCTCCAATTCCGGCTTAACCTTGAGTGCCATTGGTGCTACTTCCACCACTTCCTTCGCACGCGGTTCCGGCGACCAGGACTTTGAGCTGATACCTGTCACCTTCTTCGAGACCCCTGCCTCTGTGGCTGAAGCTACGAAGTGGTATCGCCTCGAGGGTAAGAAGAGCGGCATCCTCAATTATAACGCATCCGGTGCGCTGAGCCTGAGCTCTACGGCAACGGAAGACGACCTTTGGTGCTTCGTTCCCCAGCCTGATGGTTCTTATAAGATATACAGCCGTACCGACCCCACTAAGGTATGGGGCGCTTTCGGTGTAACGGAAGCAAATACCTCCGGCTCTGTGAAGCTGACCACTCCCGATGACGCTGAGGCCAGCGCTACCTCCTTCTTTATCCTTCCCACCTATGCCAATATGCCTTACATGGGCTTCCGTATCAACACCTCTGTGTCTGCTACCGCCTATATCAACCAAATTTCCGGCACAACCCTCGGTTCTTGGAACAGTGCCCAGGCCATCTATGGCTACGGATCCAACGTCGGCGCTAACATCACCGGCAACGGCGACGATGGCTCCGGCTTCAAGTTTGTGGAAGTGACTATTACCTCAGAGAGCCTTAACTACTACATCAACTCTGAAGTGGTAGGCGCCGGTGTTACATACGGCGGCAATACTTATGGCATCGGTGGTGCCATCACCTCCGAAGTAGCGCTGAGCCCTTCCGACTTCACCATCAACCCCGTGGACGGCTATTTCAACGGTGCAGTAACTATTGAACCCATCGACGACACCAATTTTGTAGTCACCATCACCTACGTGAGCGACCCCATTGTAGCAACTACCATCACCGATGGCGCTTTCGCAGAGAGCACTCAGTGGTATCGCCTGGTTATCAACCGCAGCCCCAAGAAGTATGCACGCTTCAACAAGACGGCCAATGTGACCAACAACACTACTGAAAAGGTGACCGATCGCAACAGCTTCTTCTGCTTCGTGGCCGATCCCGCTGTAGACCACGGTTACAAGATTTACAACATGGCCGCCGGTACAAAGAAGGCCTTCACCAGCACTGGTGCAAACAACGAGATTTGTACCTACTCTGAGACCGGTACGACCTTCGTACTCGAACACAACACAGCCGGCACCGATGGCTTCCAGTTCCGCGTAAACGGCTTCGACCAAGCCTACTTCAACGACGTAAACAGCAAGATTGGTGTATGGAACTACAGTGCTGCCGCTACTGATGCAGGTGGTACTTTCATGCTCGTCGAGGGCAAGGTAACTGAAGAAGAACTCTCCAGCCTCCAGGCCGACTTCACTGAGCTCAATACCCTGCTTGACAATGCCCAGCAGTATGTATTTGGTACCGGTGTAGGCCAGTATGTGGATGCCTCTGATGGTGCTTTTGCCACCGCTCTCGCCGCTGCTCAAGCCATTGACCAGTCACGCACCGACATTGCATATCAGTCGACCATCGACGATGCAGCCATCGCCCTGAACGAGGCTATCCCCTTCTTGACTATCAACATGCCCGCCACTGAGAAGTACTATCGCCTGCGTGTGGCTAGTCAGAGCGCAACTGCAGATAACTACCTCTCTGCCTATGGCAATAGCAACTATCTGAACACCAAGGTGACCGATAGCGTTGCTCCTACAGTATTCTACCTCACTGCGGACAACAAGCTTCAGGTGGCATACAACGACCAGTACATCAAGACCGCCACTACTGGCTTTGAAAGTCTTCAGACTACGGCCAGCGTAGACGAAGCCGAGATTTGGACCTTTGCCGGCAGCACCGTAACTCCCGGTACCTACACACTGCGCGCCGGTGAGACCGATCTCTGGCTCTATGACTGGACGACCTACAGCCGTAACAACACGCTGGTTGCAGCTGAACCTACCACCGCTCGTTGCCAGTGGACACTCGAGGAGGTAAGCTATGACGAAGACCTCATCAAGACCTTCGACCTCGGTCTGCTCGCCGACTATCAGACAGTTGAAACTATCGCCCTCACCGAAGGTGCGCAGCTTATCTATCCCTCAGAGTATACGTATACTCCTGCTGAGCTCAACGCTTCTATCGACGCTGTGAAGGCTCTCTCTGCCGCCAGCGACCTCGCCGACATCAAGGCCATGCTCTCCTCTACCGACCTTTCTACCGTACAGCACTACAAGAACCTTTGCGACCAGTACGGCGCTGCCCTCAGCACAGTATGCACGCTCAAGGACCGCTTCTCTACCCTCATCCTCCCCGTCAACTTCAGCTTCCCCGCAAACTGGTCGCTGTACACTTGCGCTGAGGTAACCGACAACGTGCTTACCCTCGCTTCGTTCTCCGGCTCTGGTAAGAACACTCCCCTCATCGTGGAATACACCGACGAGGCCTCCATGCCTACGGCCGAAGCTCCCAAGACCTATCAGTTCATTGGCTACAGCAATGGCGCCGCCACTACCAACCAGACCCTGGGCTGCCTGACCGGTGTGCTCGATGCAGATGATACCCTCGTACCTTACGGCAGCTACGTGCTCGCTCGCCACAACTCAGGCGTGCAGGGCTTCTTCCTCACCGATGGTTCTGTGAACTGCCCGCTCAACAAGTGCTACTTCACCGCTCCCGCTACGACCGCCAGCCAGGCCTTCTTCTTCCCCGGTGGTACTCAGACCGGCATTGAGAGCGTGTTCAGCGGCAACGACGGCAAGGTGACCATCTACAACCTCGCCGGCCAGAAGCTCAACAAGCTTGAGAAGGGCATCAACATCGTCAACGGCCTCAAGGTCCTGGTGAAGTGATCACACAACTTACCCTAATCAGATAACGACCTCGCATTATGAAGAAAGCATATATAGCTCCCGCAGTGCAGCTCTACGGAGTGGGCACTACCGAAATGCTCGCCCTCTCCCTCCACGACAACGGAGGCAACGCCCTTGGCAACGGTGACTTCGGCGAAGAAGGCGAATATGAAATTTGCTCCGACAAGAAGGACGACTGGGCTTCTCAGTGGTAAGTCCACGACGCTCTACCTTCTGTAGATAAATGGTTGAGGCTGTGTCACGCAAGTGGCGCAGCCTCATTACGTGTAATCCCCGCGGCGTAGTGTGTATTCCCCGCGGCGTAGAGAGTGATCCTCGTGGCGTAGAGAGTGATCCCCGTGGCGTAGTTTGCTCCCCCAGCCTGAGGCACATGCAAAAGAGACGCGGGCAGGCCATTCTCGTGATGGTCTGCCCGCGTGTTGCAGGGTTGAGGCTTGTATGAGGCTTGTATGAGGAGCCGTCCCGAGCCGTTGCCCCCTGGTGGAGAGGTAGGCACATGGCCCGGCGGGCCGTGGAGAGGCTATTCCAGGTAGGTGTAGCCGTAGAGGCCTGAGCGGTAGTTGGAGATGAACTC
Source organism: uncultured Bacteroidales bacterium (assembly GCA_945836755.1). GTDB lineage: Bacteria > Bacteroidota > Bacteroidia > Bacteroidales > Bacteroidaceae > Alloprevotella. The sequence continues at coordinate 12,422 of CAMAMB010000046.1, read as the reverse complement.
CTTGCCTTCCTCCACGGTGATGCGTCCGGCCTTTACGGCCTTGCTCACCCAGGTTTCTAAGCGGCGTACGAGGTGTTTGGGGTCGTACTGCACGTATTCGAGCACGTCGGCCACCGTCTCTCCGTCGATGGTCTTGTCTATAGAGTAGCCGTTGTCGTCGAGGCTGATGTGCACGGCGTTGGTGTCGCCGAAGAGGTTGTGCATGTTGCCGAGGATTTCCTGGTATGCACCTACGAGGAAGACGCCGATGTAGTAGTGCTGACCCTCTTTGAAGTCGTGGAGGGGCAGGTAGGAGGTCTGCTGGTTGTAGTTGACGTACGCTGAGATTTTGCCGTCAGAGTCGCAGGTGATGTCTTGCAGGGTGGCCGAGCGCGTGGGCCGTTCGTTGAGCCTCTCTATGGGCATGATGGGGAAGAGCTGGTCGATGCCCCAAGAGTCTGGCAGCGACTGGAAGAGGGAGAAGTTGCAGAAGTACTTGTCTGCCATCATCTTGTCCAGCTTTCGCAGCTCGTCTGGTACGTGCTTCATGTGGTGGACGAGCTCGCTGATTTCGTGGCTGATGCTCCAGTAGAGGCTTTCGATTTGTGCGCGTGTTTTGAGGTCGATGATGCCGTGTCGGAAGAGGTCGAGGGCCTCGTCGCGGATGTCCTGGGCGTCGTGCCAGTCCTCGAGGATGGAGCGTGTGGACAGCTTGTCCCATATCTCGGTGAGGTCGTGCACGAGCTGGTGGTCGTTTTCGGTGGGCTGGAAGCTCTCGTCCATGTGTGGCATGCTGACGCTCTCCAGGCAGTCTATGATGAGGACGGAGTGGTGTGCGGTCAGGGAGCGCCCGCCCTCTGTGATGAGTGAGGGGTGGGGGATGCCGTTCTTGTTGGCGGCATCTACGAAGGTGTACACGCAGTCGTTGACGTACTCCTGTATGGAGTAGTTGACGGAACTCTCAGAGTTGCTGGAGCGCGTGCCGTCGTAGTCTACTCCCAATCCGCCGCCGCAGTCCACGAACTCTATGGCGAAGCCCATGGCGTGGAGCTGGACGTAGAACTGTGCGGCCTCGCGCAGGGCGGTCGATATGCGCCGTATCTTGGTAATCTGTGAGCCTATGTGGAAGTGGATGAGCTTGAGGCAGTCGTGCAGCCCCATCTCGTCGAGGCGCTGCAGCGCTTCGAGGAGTTCCGACGAGTTGAGGCCGAACTTGGATGCGTCGCCGCCGCTCTCCTGCCACTTGCCCGTGCCCGAGGCTGCGAGCTTAATGCGGATGCCAAGGTTGGGCCTTACGCCCAGTTTCTCAGCGATGGAGGCGATAGTGACGAGCTCGGGGAGCTTCTCGATGACGAGGAAGACCCTCTTGCCCATCTTCTGGGCCAGGAGCGCCAGCTCTATGAAGTTGCGGTCTTTGTGGCCGTTGCAGATGATGAGGCTGTCAGTGTCCATGTTGGTGGCCAGCACGGCGTGCAGCTCCGGCTTGGAACCGGCCTCGAGGCCCAGGTTGTACTTCTTGCCGTGGCTGATAATCTCTTCGACAACCGGGCGCATCTGGTTGACCTTGATGGGGTAGATGATGAAGTGCTCGCCCTTGTAGTTGTATTCTTCTGCGGCTCGGTTGAAGCAGTCTGAGGTCTTCTCGATGCGGTTGTCGAGTATGTCGGGGAAGCGCAGCAGTACCGGCGCGGTGATGTCGCGCAGGTTAAGCTCGTCGACCACTTCTTTGAGGTCAATCTGTCTGTCGTCTTTGGAGGGTGAGACGTAGGCATGTCCTTTTTCGTTGATGCCGAAGTAGTTGACGCCCCATCCTTTGATGTTGTAAAGTTCTTCTGAGTCTTCAATTCGCCACTTTCGCATAATGGTGTGAGGGGGTTTGAGGTCGTGGGCTTAGTTGGCAGGGTTTTCTTGCAGGAGTTGGAGGATGGCTTCGACGGCCCGCTCTACTTCCTTCCCCGTTTCGAGGGGGTCGATGAGCAGTGTGTGTGCTGCCTGCTTGTAATAAGGTTCTCTCTCAGCCAGTTGGGTGCTGACGAAGTGGTGTAGTTCGTCTTCTGTCTTGCCGGCGAGCAGTGGTCGTTCGCCTTTGCTGAGGGCCAGGTGGTGGCAGATGGTCTGCGGGGTGGCATGCAGGTAGATGGTGGTGGCCACGGAGCGCAGGTATTCCATGTTGTCGAAGTGGCAGGGTGTGCCGCCGCCGCATGCGAGTACGATGTTCTGAAACTCCGCCACCTCGTGCAGCATGCGCCGCTCCTTGTCGCGGAAGGCGGCCTCACCCTCCGTGGCAAAGATTTGTGGCACGGTGGTGTGGTAACGCTCTTCGATGTACCAGTCGAGGTCGTAGAAGGTGCAGCCCAGTTGTCGGGCCAGCAGCCTGCCTATGGTGGTCTTGCCCACACACATGTAGCCTATGAGTACGATGGCCGGGCGGTGACGTTCTGTCATGTGGTGTAGGTGTTAGGTGGGGAGTAGGTGTGCTGCGGATTAGCTTTTGCCGGCTGCCCTGCGTTTTGTCTTTTGGGGCTCAGCTTCTACGATGGCCTTACAGGTTTCGAGGCTGAGCTCAGCAGCTTGTGCAGCCTCCTTCTTGGGTAGTTTATAGTTTTTGCCCTTGTAGGCAATGTATGGGCCGTATCGTCCGTTTCGTATGGTCAGTTCGGGCTCTTCGTCGAAGGCTTTGATGAGGGTTTTGGCTGCTGCCTCCTGTTTCTCCATGAGCAGCTGGATGGCCCTTTCGAGGGTGATGGTCATGACGTCCTCGTCTTTGGGGATGGAGGCATAGGTTTTGCCTATCTGTACGTATGGTCCGAAGCGTCCGGCGTTGGCTTTGACGGTTTGTCCTTCGTGTTCTCCGAGTGTACGTGGCAGCCTGAAGAGTTCGAGTGCCTCGTCGAGGGTGATGGTCTCGATGCTTTGCGAGGGTGCGAGGTTGGCGAAGCGTGGTTTCTCGTCGTCGGTGGGCCGTCCTATTTGTACCAAGGGTCCGTATCTTCCTATCTTCACGCTGACGGGTTTGCCGCTGTCGGGGTCTGTGCCCAGTTCGCGTTCGCCGATGCGGTGTGTGGTCTTCTCGTTCATGGTGCGTTCCACCTCCGGCTCGAAGCGGCTGTAGAAGTCGCCTATGACGCTGGTCCAGTTCTGCTTGCCCTCGGCCACGTCGTCGAATTGCTTTTCGACGGTGGCGGTGAAGCCGTAGTCCATGATGTCGGGGAAGCTATCTAAGAGGAAGTCGTTGACCACTGTGCCTGTGTCAGTGGGCACGAGGCGTCCCTTGTTGGAGCCTGTGCGCTCGCTGAGCAGGCGGTCGTTGATTTGTCCTTTGTCGTCGAGGGTCAGCTCGCGTATCTGGCGGGGTTCTCCCTCGCTGTCGCCCTTGCGCACATATTCTCTCTGCTGTATGGTAGAGATGGTGGGGGCGTAGGTGGAGGGTCGGCCTATGCCCAGTTCTTCGAGCTGGTGTACGAGCGAGGCTTCCGAGTATCGTGGCGGCGCCATGGTGAAGCGCTCGCGGCTTTTGATGCTGAGGCGGCTGAGGCGGTCGCCTTGGCTTATGGGTGGCAGCAGTCCGCTGTCTTGGCTGTCGGTCAGGTTTTCGGCTGTATCGTCGTCGCCTCGGCTCTCGCGGTATACCCGCAGGAAGCCATCGAACTTGACCACTTCGCCCTCTATGTTGAATTGCTCTGTGCGTCCTTCCACTCCCACGGTCACGATGGTGCGTTCGAGGCGGGCGTCTGCCATCTGGCAGGCGAGGGTGCGTTTGCGTATGAGCTCGTAGAGCTTTTTCTCCTGGCCTGTTCCGCTGATGGTGGTGCGGTGCATGTTGGTGGGTCGTATGGCTTCGTGAGCTTCTTGTGCCCCTTTGGCTTTGGTGTGGTAGGCGCGTCGTTTGTGGTAGTCCGGTCCCATGGTCTGCGTGATTACCTCCTCGCAGCTCTTCTTGCAGAAGTCTGAGAGGTTCATGCTGTCGGTACGCATGTAGGTGATGAGTCCGGCCTCGTATAAGCTTTGTGCCACGCGCATGGTGAGTGCCACGGGGAAGCCCAGCTTGCGGGCGGCTTCCTGTTGCAGGGTCGAGGTGGTGAAGGGTGGTGCCGGGGTGCGTGTCGAGGGTTTGGTCTGAGTTCCTGTCACGTTGAAGGCGGCTTCTGCGCAGTCTGCGAGGAAGTCGCGCACTTCTGCCTCGGTCTCGAAGCGCTTGTTGAGTTCGGCTTCGGGCAGGGCCACGGGTTGTCCGCCTTGTGTCAGGAAGTTGGCCGTCACTCTGAAGTATGGTGCAGGCTCGAAGGCTGCGATCTCACGTTCTCTCTCCACGATGAGCCGTACGGCCACGCTCTGCACACGGCCTGCCGAGAGGTTGGGCCGCACTTTGCGCCAGAGCACCGGCGAGAGCTTGAAGCCCACCAGTCTGTCGAGCACGCGGCGTGCCTGTTGGGCGTCTACGAGGTGTAGGTCGATGTGGCGTGGATGGGCGATGGCGTTCTGTATGGCTGTTTGGGTGATTTCGTGAAAGACGATGCGGCGCGTCGCCTGCGGGTCGAGGCCCAGCACCTCGGCCAAGTGCCACGAGATAGCTTCCCCCTCGCGGTCTTCATCGGAGGCCAGCCAGATGGTCTCGGCTTTCTTGGCCTGGGCGCGCAGCTCGCTGACCACGTGCTTCTTGTCGGCAGGTATCTCGTACTGCGGGGTGAAGGTGGCAAGGTCTACGCCGAAGTTTTTCTTCTTGAGGTCACGGATGTGGCCGTAGCTCGACATGACTTTATAGTCTGCGCCTAAAAATTTCTCTATGGTCTTGGCCTTGGCAGGCGACTCGACGATGACTAAATTCTTTTGCATGTTGTATGCGTGGGTCGGCACCGTGAGGTGTCGGTATGGGGTGACGTTGTGGTGTGAGGCCGTGTGCCTCTGCCTGTGTGGCGTGGGTCGTGCGCTATACCTATTATATATATAGGTGTATGGGCCGAGTGGGGGGCAGGGTGGCCTCCTGCCTTAAATTATGGCTGCAAAAGTAGGAAAAATCTGAGAAATACCTCGGTCGGGTGGCGTTGAGGCGCTGTGGGTAGTGTGATTTTGCGCCTGTTGTCCGCTGTTTTCGGTCGAGGTTGTGTTCTGTGTGTGTCTACTCTTCGTCCGTGTCGAAGGGCAGTTGCGGCTGTCCGAGCCCTCCGAACGAGCGTCGGTGCAGGGGTGTGATGCCGTGGAGAGCGATGCCCTCGCGGTGTTTCTTGGTGGGGTATCCTGCGTTGTGCAGCCAGTCGTAGTGGGGATATAGTTGGTGCATCTCGTGCATGTAGTCGTCACGGTAGGTCTTTGCCAGGATGCTGGCGGCGGCGATGGCGAGGTACTTGGCGTCGCCCTTGACGATGGTGCGGTAGGGCGTCAGTCCGTAGGGTTTGAAGCGGTTGCCGTCCACGATGATGTATCCCGGCCTCACCGTCAGGGCGTCGAGGGCGCGGTGCATGGCCAGGATGGAGGCGTTGAGTATGTTGATGCGGTCTATCTCCTCGGGTGTGACGATGCCCAAGGCCCAGGCCACGGCGTCGCGCTCTATCTCTTCTCTGAGGCGGTAGCGCTGGCGGGCGGTGAGCTGTTTCGAGTCGTTGAGGGTCTCGTTGGTATAGTTGGGGGGCAGAATGACGGCGGCGGCGTATACGCTGCCGGCCAGGCAGCCTCGGCCGGCTTCGTCGCAGCCGGCTTCAGTGAGGCCCTGTTCGTTGTAGAGGGGTAGCAGCATGGGTTGTGGCCGGGGTAGGTTGTGGCGAGGCTTGGTGTCAGACGCGTACGGCTGTGCCGCTAGCCACTACCATGAGCATGCTGCCCGACTCGCCGACGGTTTCATAGTCGAGGTCAACGCCCACGATGGCGTTGGCGCCGCGTGCGGCGGCCCGTTCCGAGAGTTCCTTGAGGGCCGTCTCCTTGGCCTCTATGAGCACACGCTCGTAGCTCTCTGAGCGTCCGCCGAAGAAGTCTCTCAGGCCGGCCATGATGTCTTTGAGGAAGTTGGCGCCTATGATGGTTTCAGAGGTCACTATGCCGAGGTACTCCTGAATGGGGTGGCCTTCGAGGGTGGGGGTGGTGGAGATAATCATGTGATGCTGAGTGTGAGTGGTTGAAGTAAGTGAGTGGTCAGAACATGCTTACCACGCGGCGCAGGGCCTCTACGAAGGCGTCCACTTCGCTGCGGGTGTTGTACAGGGCAAACGAGGCCCTCGCCATGCTCTCTGTGCCGCAGCGTCTGACGAGGGGTTCGGCGCAGTGGTGGCCGGTGCGTATGGCCACGCCGAGGCGGTCGAGCAGGGTGCCCAGGTCGAGGGGGTGAATGCTTCCCACGTTGAAGGCCACCACGGCGTCTTTCGCGGCGGCTGTGCCGTAGAAGTGCATGCCTTCGATGGTGCTCATCTGCTCCATGGCGTAGTGTGTGAGGTCTTGCTCGTGGCGGTGAATGTGGTCCATGCCTAAGACGGTCACGTAGTCTATGGCGGTGGCCAGGCCGTGTGTGCCCACGTAGTCGGGGGTGCCGGCTTCAAACTTGAAGGGCAGGGCGTCGAAGGTCGTCTCCTCGAAGCTGACGTGCTTGATCATCTCGCCGCCGCCCTGGTAAGGCGGCAGCCGGTCGAGCAGAGCCTCGCGGCCGTACAGCACTCCTATGCCTGTGGGCCCGTACACCTTGTGGCCCGAGAAGGCCAGGAAGTCGCAGTCTATGTCCTGCACGTCGATGGGCAGGTGGGGCACGCTCTGGGCACCGTCCACGAGGAAGTGGGCGCCGCAGCTGTGGGCCATGGCTGCCATCTGCTTCACGGGGTTGATGGTGCCCAGGACGTTGCTCACGTGGGCCACGCTGACCAGCTTCGTATGCTCTGAGAGCAGGGCGGCGTAGGCGTCGAGGTCCAGCTCCCCTGCGTCGTTCATGGGTATCACCCGCAGTTTGAAGCCGTGGCGCCGGGCGGCCAGCTGCCAGGGCACTATGTTGCTGTGGTGTTCCATGATGCTCACCACGACCTCGTCGCCTTCGCTGAGGAAGGCCTGGGCGTAGGTGGAGGCCACGAGGTTGATGCTCTCTGTCGTGCCGCGTGTGAAGACCACCTCGTTGGCCGACCGTGCTCCGATGAAGTGTGCCACGGTCCGTCTGGCTGCTTCGTGCAGGTCGGTGGCCTGCTGTGAGAGGGTGTGCACGCCTCGGTGCACGTTGGCGTTGGTGGTATAGTATTCCCGGGCCATGGCTTCGACCACGGCGCGCGGTTTTTGTGTGGTGGCCGCGTTGTCAAGGTAGATGAGAGGCCGTTTGTGTACCTCCCGTTCGAGTATGGGGAAGTCGCGGCGTACTTGTTCTAAGTCGTACATCGTAGTGTTTGTGCGGTGGTGGTAGTGTGCGGGTCAGTGAGTGCCGCATTGGTGGCGGCATCCCTTGCAGTGGTTGAGGTTTCCTCTGAAGCGCTGTTCGGCGAGGTAGGCGAGGCGGTCGTAGAGGTGGGGTATGGTCACCTCTCGGAGCACCTCGTTGATGAAGGCGTGCTGCAGCAGCAGCCGTGCCTCGTCTTCGGTTATGCCTCGCTGGCGCATGTAGAAGAGGGCAGCGTCGTCCATCTTCCCTGTGGTCGAGCCGTGGTTACACTTCACGTCGTCGGCGTAAATCTCGAGCATGGGTTGTGAGAAGGCTCGTGCGGCCGGGGTGGTACAGAGGTTAGCGTTGGTCTGTTGCGAGAGTGTCTGCTGAGCGCCGGGAGCCACGTACACTTTGCCGGCAAAGGCTCCGCGGCTTTCACCTCCGAGCACATATTTGTGGAGCATGGTGCTCTCGCAGCGGGGAGCCATGTGCTCGATGAGTATGTTGTGGTCCACGCTTTGTGCGGCGTCGGCAATCACGGCGCCGAAGGCCCGGCAGTGGGCTCCGCTGCCTTGCAGGCGTGCGTCGAGGCGGTTGCGTGTGAGGCCGCAGGTGAGGGTGATGTCGTGACAGGCCACGTGGCTTCGCTCGTCCTGGCGGGTGTAGACGGTGTGGAAGCGGCGGTTGCGTGCGTTGGTCTCTTCGATGGTGTAGAGGTCGATGGCGGCGTCTTTGGCGGTGACCACTTCCACTACTTCCGAGGTGAGGTAGGCGGTGTCGCCTTCGGCGTGGTCGCAGAAGAGTATGGCGCCGTGTGCGCCCTCTTCGGCCACTATGAGCACGCGTCTAAGCGAGAGCAGGTCGTGGCGCGCCGTCGACACGTTGACCACCTGGATGGGTGCTTTGAGCTGCGTGTCTTTAGGCAGATAGATGAGCAGGCCGTCTTGTGCCAGCAGGGTGTTGAGCAGTGTCACGCCGTCGTGTCCCTGTCTGAAGTCGCGGTCGTGGTCGGCGGCGCTGTTGTAGTGGGCTGCCACCACGTCCTGCATGCGCCCTTCGGCCCTTGCAAACGACTCTACCACGACGCCTTCGGGCAGCAGCCTTCGGGCGGCGTCGGTGGGGACGCAGGGCATGTCGTTCATCACGAAGAAGAGCGAGGTGCTCAGGTTGGGCACCTGACACTTGAAGCGCTCGTAGGGGTCGTGTTCCGGCCCTATGCGGCGCAGGTTGAGGCCGAAGTCGGGGGCGAAGGCGGCCGCCGCGTCGGTATATTTGTAGCGTTCGGTGCGGGTGGTGGGCAGTCCCACCTCGCGCAGCCGTTCGGCGGCCCACTCGCGGGGTCCGTTGGTCACGGGGGCAGCGGCGCTGCACAGCAGCTCGCGATGAGCCTCGTAGAGGTCGAGGTATTGACTTAGGCTGTTCATGCTTCCACCTCCTTGATGATCCAGTCGAAGCCCTTCTCTTCAATCTCGTAGCCCAGGTCGGCGGTGCCTTCCTTCACGATGCGGCCCTTGACCAGTACATGCACGAAGTCTGGCTTCAGGTAGTCGAGCATGCGCTGATAGTGGGTGATGACCATGGCCGACGTGCGGGGGGTGCGCAGCCGGTTGAAGCCTTCGGCCACGATGCGCAGGGCGTCGACGTCGAGGCCTGAGTCGGTCTCGTCGAGTATGCTGAAGCAGGGTTCGAGCACAGCCATCTGGAATATCTCGTTGCGCTTGCGTTCGCCGCCCGAGAAGCCCTCGTTGACGCCGCGGCTCATGAAGTGGGCGTCGAGGCCCACGAGTTTGCGTTTCTCTTTGAGCATGCGCAGGAAGTCGGCAGCCGGGATGGGGTCTTGGCCGAAGTATTTGCGCTTGGCGTTGAGGGCGGCGCGCAGGAAGTTGGTCATCGACACGCCGGGTATCTCTATGGGTGCCTGGAACGACATGAAGATGCCCTCGTGGGCGCGGTCTTCGGGCGAGAGGGCCAGCAGGTCGCGGCCGTGGAAGAGGATGCTGCCTTCGGTCACTTCATATTTGGGGTTGCCCACCAAGACATTGCTCAGTGTGCTCTTGCCCGAGCCGTTGGGGCCCATGAGCACGTGTACCTCGCCGGGGCCGATGGTGAGGTTGATGCCATTGAGTATTTCCTTGCCTTCCACGCGGGCGTGGAGATTTCTTATTTCTAACATGACGGTGAGGGTGTGCGTATAAGGTGATGTGTGGCGCGGGGAGCGTGGCGGGCGGCATGGCGTGGTCGGCGTGGGCGTCGGGTGGCGCAGCGGGCCGGTCCGCTCTCTCGCAGTGCGCAAAAGTAGCCATTTATTCCGGAACGATCACGCTCTGCCGGCCTTCAAGACGCATTTTGATGGCGCGGGCGTGCGCTCGCGACCCTTCCCGAGGCCGGCCCGAGAGGTGCGGGGCGTCAGCTTCGCGGTCGGCTGCCGGGCCGATGCCATGCCCGGCGGCCGCCGGGCAGCGCCGGCGTCATCGCGACCGTTGAGATGTACAGCCTGTTTTTCCTGCATGTACATCCAGGAAAAACTACATGTACATGCCGTTAAAACTACATGTACATCCAAGTTTGCCGCCGCTGCTGCCCGCTGCTGCTGCGGGCAAGGGTGCGGGCAGGCGCAGATATAGAGACTTTTGTTTACCTTTGTGGCCATGAACCGAACCCACCGCACGCGCCGCCTGCTCCGACGCGAGTTGCGCCGCCGCAGCGTGGAAGAGCGCTTCAACACCTTCACCCACCTGGCCGGCGTGGTCTTCACCCTCGCTGCCGCCTGGATCATCCTGCGTCTGGGCTATGAGAGCCGCTGGCAGTACGCCTTCGGAGTGACCTTCTTCACCTGCGGCATGCTCCTGATGTATGCCGCCAGCACCCTCTACCACTGGGCCCTGCCCGGCAAGGTGAAGCGCGGTCTGAGAGTGCTCGACCACATCAGCATCTATGTCATGATAGCCGCCTCGTACACCCCCATGTGTGTGGGCGTGGTGGGCGGCGTGACGGGTTGGGTGGTCTTCGGCCTGCTCTGGGCCGTGGCCCTCGGCGGCACCGTCTACAAGCTGACCGCCCTCGACCGCTGGCCCCGCCTCTCGCTCCTGCTCTATCTGGTGATGGGGTGGACGTTCGTCTTCATAGCCGAGCCCGTGTGCCGCCACATTCCCGCCTCCGCCCTGTGCAGCATTCTGGCCGAGGGCTTCTTCTACACTGCCGGCACCTACTTCTTCGCCCACGACCGACGCCCCTTCTACCACGGCGTGTGGCACATCTTCGTGCTCTTGGGCAGTGTGGCCCACTGGCTGGCCATCCTCCTCATACTCACCCACGGCTGAGCGCCCGGCGACATCCGTCAGTGTACCACGAAACAGCCATTTCAGTTTCACATCCAATACATTTCCCTCTCATGAAATCGCATCTTACCACCTCCGCCCCCGACCCCATCGGGCCTTACAGCCAGTGTGTTGAAGCCGCCGGCTTCGTCTTTGTCAGCGGACAGCTGCCCCTCGATCCCGCCAAGGGCGACTACCCCGCCGACGACATCAAGACCCTCACCGCCCGGTCGATAGAAAACATGCGCCATGTGCTCGAAGCCGCCGGCAGCGACCTCAACCACGTGGTGAAGACCACCATCTTCATCACCGACATGAACGACTTCTCCGCCATCAACGAGGTGTACTCCACCTACTTCAGCGACCACAAGCCCGCCCGCTCCGTGGTGGCTGTGCGCACCCTGCCCAAGAGCGCGCCCATAGAGATAGAGTGTATAGCCGTCAAGGCCGACTGACCCGATAGCCCCGCCCCGACATGTATACCAAGATAGGCGTCTATCTCTCTTCGAAAGACCGGCTGCCCGAGAGCTACGTGAACGCCGCCCGTGACGTGGGCCGCCTCATAGGCTCTACGGGCCGCACCCTCGTCTACGGCGGTGCGCGCAAAGGCCTCATGGAAGTGTTGGCCCGCAGCGTCAGACAGAGCGGAGGCCGCGTCTACGGCATGGTGCCCGACATCATCGTGGAGCGCGACCTCGTGAGCGACTGCATCGACGTCACCTTTCGCTGCGCCGAGCTCAGCGACCGCAAAGACATGATGAACCGCGAGAGCGACGTGCTCGTGGCCCTGCCCGGCGGCATAGGCACCCTCGACGAAGTGTTTACCGTCATGGCCAACGCCGTGATAGGCATCAGGCGGCAGCCCGTCGTGTTCTACAACGTAGACGGCTGCTGGGACGCCCTGCTCTCCGCCCTCGACGACCTCTTCGGCCGCGGCCTCATCAGCGGCAGCCCCGCCGACTACTACCATGTGGTCAGCGACATAGACGGTCTGCGGGCCATTCTCGACCGCGACTGAAGGCCGTCCGCCCCCTGCCACCCTCTACCCCAAGCCCTGCGACCCGCCGTCACGGCCCGGCCGCAGGGCATGCCGTACATGCCCCCCTTGCCGCCCCCGCTCCACAGCGACGGCCCGCCCCCGGAAACCACCCCGGAAGCCGGAAAAAAATCTTTTGTACGCTATATCACCCTCCGCACCCGGTAATTCAAGGGATTTTTTATACTTTTGCGGTTGGTGAAGAATGCACCCTCGCCGGCTCACGACCGACACCGCCGCCACCGCGCCACAGACGCCGGCGGCCAACCGGCAGGCGAAACCCTCCTCCACCCATCAGACAGATTTATGGACAACGACTTACGCATCATCATCAGTGGCGGCGGCACAGGTGGACACATCTTCCCCGCCGTATCCATCGCCAACGAAATACGCGCCAAGCGCCCCGAGGCCAAGATACTCTTCGTGGGAGCCGAAGGACGCATGGAAATGCAACGTGTGCCCGCGGCAGGCTACGAGATAAAGGGCCTCCCCATCGCAGGTTTCGACCGCAAGAACCTGCTGAAGAATGTGCCCGTTCTGTTCAAGATACTACGCAGCCGCCGGATAGCACGCCGCATAGTCAGCGACTTCAAGCCGCAAGTGGCAGTAGGCGTGGGAGGGTACGCCAGCGGACCCACCCTCAACGTGGCCGAAGCCATGGGCATACCCACCGTGCTCCAGGAACAGAACTCCTACGCCGGAGTGACCAACAAACTGCTGGCCAAGAAGGCCGCACGCATCTGCGTGGCCTACGAAGGCATGGAGCGCT
>CAMAMB010000045.1 GCA_945836755.1 uncultured Bacteroidales bacterium | reverse complement strand
CGCGACCCCAACCTTGGCAAGGTTGTGCTCTACCAACTGAGCTATTTCCGCAATTGATGGAGGCGTCAAAGGCATCTCCTTGTTTTTGCGATGCAAAAGTGGGCCTTTTTGATGATATGACAAAGCATTTAGCCCATAAAAATGTCTTGAAGGAGCAATAAAAGTGTGGCTGAGTGGTTTGGAGGGCCTGCTGAGGGGTGTAGATATGGCTCAAGTGGGGTTTCGCATGAGGTGAAGAGATGTGTAGCTTGCGTCTTATCCAATTACATGGATGTGATGTGGTATTGGCTGAGGGTGTCTCCGTGCGTCAACTGCGTGTAAAGCCATTGCCGATGAATGTGTCTGTGTGTCTGCGGCATGATAAGGCATTGCCGTCCAATGTCACTGTGTGTCAGCGGGGTGACAAGGCATTTGCTCGGCTGTTATCCCCATCGTTTTTTCTGTCGGTCGTCGATGGTGGCCTCTGCGGGGTTATGGCCCGGCTCGTAGAAGCGGGTGGTGCGCAGTTCGTCGGGCCTGTATTGTTGGGCGACGAAGTTGGATGGATAGTCGTGGGGGTACAGATAGCCGTCGCTATATCCCAGCTCTTTCATGAGTGAGGTCGGTGCGTTGCGCAGGTGTAGCGGTACAGCCAAGTTGCCTGTACGTTTCACAGCGTCTATCGCGCTGTTGATGGCCATGTAGGCCGCGTTGCTCTTAGGGCTTGTGGCAAGGTAGATGGTGGCTTCCGCCAGCGGTATACGCCCTTCAGGCCATCCTATGCGCTCCACTGCCTCGGCTGCGGCGTTGGCCAGGAGGAGGGCGTTGGGGTTGGCCAGGCCTATGTCCTCTGCAGCGCTGATAACCAGGCGGCGCGCTATAAACTTGGGGTCTTCGCCGCCTTCGATCATGCGTGCGAGCCAGTAGATGGCTGCGTCGGGGTCGCTGCCGCGAATGCTTTTGATGAAGGCAGACACTATGTCGTAGTGCATCTCGCCGTCTTTGTCGTAGGCCAAGGGCGACAGCTGTAGCCTCCGTGTCACTTCCTCGTCCGTAATCACAGGCCGCTCGTTCTCCGTAGCGTCAACCACGAGTTCGAGAATGCCTAAGAGTTTACGCGCGTCGCCGCCGCTGTAGCGTAGCAGGGCGTCTGTCTCTTTCAGTGTGACATGGCGCTCCTTCATGATGCTGTCTTCTTCCACCGCGCGGCGGCACAGCCGGAGCAGCTCTTCCTTGCCGAGGGGTTGGAGTGTATATGTCTGACAGCGCGAGAGCAGTGGGCGTATCACTTCGAACGAGGGATTCTCTGTGGTAGCGCCTATGAGGGTGATGGTGCCCGTCTCGACGGCTGCCAGCAGGGAGTCCTGCTGCGACTTGCTGAAGCGGTGTATTTCGTCGATGAACAGGATGGGGCTCTGCCCCTGCTGAAAGAGGCGTCCGTTGTGGGCGCGGCTGATGACGTCGCGCACTTCCTTGACGCCGCTGCTTACGGCCGACAGCGTGAAGAAGGGTGTGTCCATCTCCCGGGCGATGATTTGTGCCAGGGTGGTTTTGCCTACCCCCGGAGGGCCCCACAGGATGAAGGAGGAGATGCGGCCGCTTTCTATCATGCGGCGCACCACTCCCTGAGGGCCTACAAGGTGTTGCTGACCTATATACTGGTCGAGGTTGGTTGGTCGGAGGCGTTCTGCCAGAGGTTTCATGGGCGAGGAGTAGGGTAGGGTAAGGGGTGAGACAGACGATGGAGGGCGGCCGATGCCGTTGTGGTGGCTGTGCCGGTATGCCAGGTGCTTACTCAAAGAGTGAGGGGTCGTCGAAGAGGCTTGTCTGCTTGGGCTGCGTGGAGGTAGGTTTCGCCGTCTGCTTGTCGGCTGGAAGTGAAGGCGGCGTGGGGCTTTCGGCGGTGGGTGTCGGTGTGTCTGTCGCGCCTATCATTTGCAGGAAGTCCGTTTCGCTCACCAAGGGTATGCCGAGGCTGCGTGCCTTCTCTTCTTTGGCAGGGCCCATGGCGGCTCCTGCGAGGATAAAGGAAGTTTTGGCAGAGATGCTACCGGTGTTTTTACCGCCGTGGGCCGCGATGAGTTGTTTGTATTCATCACGGCTGTGATGCTCGAAGGTGCCCGAGATGACGATGGCCTTGCCTTCGAGGGCGTGGCCTATGGGGGCGGCCTCCTCGGTCATTTCCATCTGGAGTCCCATGGCTCGCAGGCGCTCCACGAGTTGTCGGTTGTGTGTCTCGGCAAAGTAGTCGCAGACGCTTTGGGCAATGACGGGCCCTATGCCCTCGGCCTCTGTCAGCCGCTCCGGCGTGGCCTGCATCAGCCGCTCTATCGAGCCGAAGTGGCGAGCCAGGGTGAGCGCCGCCACCTTACCCACGAAGCGTATGCCAAGGGCGTAGAGCACACGGTCAAAGGGTTGCCGGCGACTCTGTGCAATTCCTTCGACCATCACCTCGGCAGAGCGTTGGCGTTCTCCCTTCTCGCCGGCGAGGTCGCTCACCCGCAGGTTGTAGAGGTCGGCGCAATCGTTGATGCCGTGGTTAGCATAGAGAGTGTCGATGGTCTTGGGGCCTATGCTCTGTATGTTCATGGCGTCGCGGCTTACGAAGTGCTCTATGCGGCCCTTCATCTGAGGCTCACAGCCGTATTGGGCCGGGCAGTAGGTGCCGGCTTCTCCTTCGTAGCGTACGAGTGGCGTGTGGCAGACGGGGCAGTGGGTGACAAAGCACACCTTCTCGCCCAGGTCGGGGTTGCTGCTACGTGCCTCCACGTTGACGCCCACGATTTGCGGAATGATTTCGCCGGCCTTCTCCACCCATACGCGGTCGCCGACGTGCAGGTCAAGTTTCTTGATGATGTCTTCGTTGTGGAGCGAGGCGCGTTTGACCACGGTGCCGGCCAGCTGCACGGGATCCATGTTGGCCACTGGCGTGATGACACCCGTGCGCCCCACCTGGTAGCTGACGCTGCGCAGTACGGTCTCGGCTCTCTCTGCGGCAAACTTGTAGGCAATGGCCCACTTGGGACTTTTCGAGGTGAAGCCGAGTTGCTGTTGCTGTTCGATGCTGTCCACCTTGAGCACAATGCCGTCGGTGGCCACTGGCAGCCGGCTGCGTTCCTTGTCCCAGTGGTCGATGTAGGCTTCCACTTCAGTTAAGGAGTGGGCTACGGTGCTATGGTCCGACACTTTGAAGCCCCATTCGCGCAGCAGCCGGATGCGCTCGGAGTGGGTCTGTGTGGTCACTTCGTCGGCGATGAGCTGGTAAAAGATGGCGTCGAGATGGCGCTTGGCGGCCACTGCCGACGATTTACTCTTCAGTGTGCCCGACGCTGCGTTGCGCGGATTGGCCATGAGGGGTTCTCCGGCAGCTTCGCGTTCGGCGTTGAGGCTTTCGAAGCTGCTCCAGGGCATCAGCACCTCACCTCTGACCTCAAACTGCGGGGGCGCCCCCTTGTCTCTGTCTATCACGAGCGGGATGGTGCGGATGGTGCGTACGTTTTCGGTCACGTCGTCACCTTGTCGGCCATCGCCGCGAGTGACGGCGCGCGCCAGCCGATAGTCTTCGTATTCGAGCGAGATGCTCAGACCGTCAAACTTCAACTCGCAGTTGAGGTTGAAAGGGGCATGGTCAAGGCTGCCTGCCGTGCGCTGATAGAAGGTTTCCACTTCAGCTATGGAGTAGGTGTTGCCTAATGAGAGCATGGGTACTTTGTGGCGTACCGTGGCAAAGGACGCCGATCCGAGGTCGCTGCCCACGCGCTGTGTCGGTGAGTTCGGGTCGTACAACTCGGGGTGGGCCTGTTCGAGGGCCTCCAGTTCGTGCATCAGGGCGTCAAACTCACGGTCGCTCACCGGTGAGCGGTGGTGCAGGTAGTATTCGGCATTGTAGTGATGGAGTAGCCGGCGTAGGTGGAGTATCTTCTCGGCGATGGGTTGGGTCATACGGCGTGAGGTAGATAGGTGGACGGATGTCGGTCAATGGGTAACGGAGATGAGCGGAAGTCCTCCCTGAGGCATTCGCCGTTTGTGAGGCGTTGTCGCCAGTGGAAGGGCTGGCTCTGACCATGCAAAGATAGTGCAAGCCTGCTGTTTGAGGGCGACTAATCGCAGAGAAATCGAGCTGTCTCCCGCATTTGCGCGAGGGCGAATGCACGGTCGCGCGTCTTGGCGATGCTTGGCGTCAGCGTCGCCCGACCGGGCGACGGCCGTCCAACGTTCTGGCGACGGCCGTCCATGGCATGGAAGACGTCCGTCTACCGACGGGGCGACGATGGGCGGATGTACATGCAGCCCCGGCCGGCAGCCAGGACGTGAGACGGGATGCAGGCTGCCCACCGGCACGGCCCCGTAGACGAAGTAGAGCGCTGCCCCGGGGGTAGCGCTCTACAAGGGAGTGTGAAGTCAGGAGTGTCTATCGTACGATGGCCTTAAATGCAGTCTGTCCCACTACCACGATGTGGACGCCGGGTTGCAGGGCGATGGTCGTGGTGTCGTGGTCTGCAGTGAGCGAACGCTCCTCGCGACCGTCGGCACCATAGACCTTGATGGCTGTGCCTGCGGGGCTGAGACAGCTGACGTGGCCCTTGCCGCCGCGAACGATGGCAGACGCAGTCGTAGAGGTGACGTCGTGGATGCCCTCGGGCACATCGGTGTCGATGGCCGTGGTGTAAAGCACGAGGTCGGGGAATTTCTCGTTGGTGAGCATGCCGAGCACGCCATCAATGGCTGCGTAGAAGGTGGTGACACCCTTCTCCACTCCGTACTCGTCGTCTACATAGAGCTGTTCGCCCACGAGTTCGCCGTTATCGTCGGTTGTGGGTTTGCCTATCCACCAAGTGTATTCGGTGGGTGTGCCGTCTATCGTGGCTTCGGCAGAGAGGTCGACGCGACCATTGTGGAGGGTAATGTCAATGTCAGCCTGGTTGCCGTAGACGTATTGTGCAAACTGCTCGGAGGGAAGGGGCAGGGTAGAGAATGTGAACCGGTTGCGGTCGAGGACGAGCACTTTGAGCTGATTGAGGCCCTCAATGCTGACGGAGGAGAGCTGGTTGCCGTCCAACCATACCTGGTTGAGCTCAGGCAACTTGGCAAAGGATACGTCGGTAAGCTGATTGTCGGAGAGCGCAAGCGACCAGAGCTTGGGATTGTCTAATGTCACCTCGGAGAGTTGGTTGTTGTTCAGGCCCAGGAGCTGGAGGTTGGCGTAGGGCGTTGCGTCGAAGGTGGTAAACTGGTTGCTGTTGAGCATCAAGAACATGAGGTCGGGGTAGTGGCTGAAGTCAACCTCGCTGAAGTTGTTGCCGTCGAGGTTAAGCTCGGCGATGGGAGCTGTGGGGGCCGACTTGAGCGACTGGAGGCCTGCGTTGCGTGCTGCAATCATGGTGAGGCCGGTCATGGGGGTGAGGTCGAGCTCTGACATCTTGATGTTGGAGATACTGAAGACGGAGAGAGAGTTTTCGGCAGCGGAGTAAGAGTAAATCTTTGCCTTTGCGCCGGCAACCGACTTCACGGCGAACTCAGAGTTCTGGGGCATGACAACGAATTGTTCCAACTCGATGCCGTCGCCCTGCCAGTCGATGCAGATGTTCGTCTTGCGCGATTTGGCTCTCATGATGAGCCGTCCCTCTGAAGCCTCGGTCGTGGTGAATGTGCCGAGTAGATGGGTGGGCATGCCTGCTGCCTCTATGACGTTGGTGGTCAGCGTGAGTTCGGGGAATGCCGGGTTGGTGAAGACGCAATATGCCTTCTTGCCGTACATGGGTGAGAGGAAGCGTGTCTTGCCGTCTTCGAGGGTGTAGTCGGTGCCGGGTGTGAAGGTGGCGTTGGTGTCCTGTTCCTTCCAGGTGTAGGAAGTCAGGCCGCCTATGTTGTTGCTTCTCAAATTGGCACCCGGACCGATGGTGGGTATGGAGATCTCGTTCTGAGGAGCGTAGGTGTACTCCTTCAGATCGCTCAACAGAGGCAGTGTAGCAAAGTCGAATTGGTTGTTAGCCAGGTTGAGCTTCTCGAGTTGGTTGTCAGAAGGGAGCACGACGGAGGTGAGCTGGTTGTTGGCTACATTGAGCTCGGTCATGATGGTGCAGTAGTTAAAGTCGAGCTCGGTCAGTTGGTTGTATGAGAGGTCTACGGTCTCCATCATGTCAGCGTCCTTGAACGAAAGCTCAGTGAGGGCGTTGTGTGAAAGGTTGAGGTGATGGATGGTATAGTTGTCGTTGAGGGTAACGCTCTTCAAACCGTTGTTGGAGAGGTTGATGTCGGTTAGTAGTGTCTTCTGATAACCATCGTTGACGCCGCGAATGTTGAGGGAGTCGAGGGCGTTTCCCGTGAGGACCAGCTTGCGCAGGGCGCGGTTCCAGCCCAGGTCGATGGCGGTGAGGCCGGTGTTGGTCAGACTGAGCTCTGTGAGTTGTCGGGCCGGTGAGAGGTCGACGCCGGTCAGGGTGACGCCATCTACAGCCAGGGCAGATAGCTTGGTGTCCTGGGGTACGGTGAGAGTGGCCTTTCCGAACTTGACCTTACCCTTTGCTTCGGCCAGAGCCTGCTCGGATGTAGCGGTGTAGGTATGCTTCACGCCATCGCCGAAGTCGACGTAAAACTCCTTGGGAGTATCTTCACCGGCACCTACGATGCCGGCCATGATGCGGAGAGTGGTGCCCGACACGAGGTTAAGCGGCATGGTAAAGGTGGCCATGGTGTCGGCAGCGCCGAAGTCTTCGGCAGACTTGACAATGAGCTTGTTGGTGCGCAGCGGGAGCGACTCGAGGGTGATGGCAGGGAAGGCGTTGCAGGCGAAAGCTACGAAGACGCTGTCTGTGGTCTCTTTGAGGAAAGTGATGACACCGTTGTCGTAGGTGTAATAACTATCGTCGAGAACTTCCAAGAGATTGGGGTCAGCCTCGCTGGTGCGATAGAGCGCGCAGGTGGTCTCGTAGCCATCGCGGAGCACGCGGTCAGAGAGGTCGAGCTTATCGCCCACGGTATAGGTGAGGTTGACCGGCATGTTGCGCTGTATGTAGTCGTAGTCGTTCCACAGATCCTTGGGAAGAGGGAGTGTCTTGAAGTCGAAGCAGTTGTTGCGCAGGATGACGTTGATGAGGTATTCGTGCTTGGAGAGGTCGATGCTCGTCAGCAGGTTGTTGGCGATGTAGAGGTTCTGTAGGTTGAGATTGTGGGAGATGTCGATGTCCTTGAAGTTGTTACCGGCTGCGAAGAGATAGAGCAGGTTGGGGTTGTGGGTGAGGTCAAGGGCACGAAGTTTCACCCCGGCGTTGATGGAGCCGGACTGGTGGTCGGCGTAGAATTGCTCCAGGTTGGGGTTGTTAGAAAGGTCGATGTCGGTGATGCCCGTCTCGCTGATGTTGAGAATGCGCAGGTCAGGGTTATGGGAGACGTCGAGCGTTTTGACGTTGGTGCAGTCGATGGAGAGGCGCTTGAGGTTAGGGCATCCTGTGGGGTCGAGCTTGGTGAGTCCGTAGTTGCTCATGGCGTCGAAAGCCACCATGGCTGGATAGTCAGAGAGGTTGAAGTTGGGGTCGACGTGTGTGCTCTGTCCCATCTCCAATATCATGAGGTTGGGCTTGTTGGGGCCGATGACGGGCGCCTTTACGTTGAAAGGGTTGTCGTCGATATAGAGGGCGCTGAGGTTAGAGAGGTTGGTGAGGTCCAGCTCCTCAAGCTCGTTGTGGCAGAGGTTGAGGTAGTAGAGGTTTGTCAGCTTAGAGAGGTCGGCCTTGCGAATGTAGCAGCCGTCGGCCATGAGCAGGTTAATCTTGGAAGGGTCGCCGTAGACGCGGATGATGTCTTCGTTAGATACGTTGCAGGTGATGAGCGAACCGGTCCACGTCTGGCTGTTGGCATCATAGGTGGCAGGCTCAAGCTCCTTCTCTTCAAGGCCATTGCCGCAGTTGAGGTCGACATAGACGCCGGCCTCAGTGCTGCCGAGGAGGAACTGGATGGAGTTGCTCTCGCCGTTGGTGGCATACGAGGATGTCTTCAGCTCCATGATAAGCTCGTAGGACTCGTCGCTTTGAGCCTGAGCCGCAAGGGGCAGACCGCAGGCTATCAGCAGACCAATCACCCAGGCATAGGAGCGAGTAAGAATGGGGTGTGTCATTGGTGATGAGGTTAAAGGGTAATCTAAAGGTTAAAGGCTTGCGCTGTAGCCACGGCGGCACGGCGCAAGCCTGGGGTTGACGTCTGTGTTACTTGATGAGTACGCAGCGGGAATGTTTGCCGTTGACGCTTACTACGTAAGTGCCCTTGGGCATGTGGGCAAGGCTCACGTGGGCTTCGTCGCCCTGTGTGAGCGCGGAGGCAACCATGAGGCCGGCAGCGTTGTATACCTTGATGTCTAATGACGTAGCCCCGGCGAGCACGACATTGAAGGCATTGGTGCCGTCAGGGGTGAGCAGAAGGTCTTTCTGCGTGGAGTGGATATTGCCGATGCCGGCAGCCTTGCGGCGAAGCACCTCCTTGAGACCTTCGTAGGCGTCGAACTTACCAGCACCCACTTTGACGGGGTCGGCAGTGCTGAGGTACTCGTCCTTGTAGGCAGTCTGTATGGCAATTTCACGTATCTCCTCGAGTGTGAGTTTAGGGTCGGCTTCGAGCCATAGGGCAATGGCACCCGTCACCTGGGGGGTGGCCATAGACGTACCGGCCGCCCAACCCCAGCATTCCTTGCCGCGTGTGGTGGTCACTCTCGCGGTAGTGCTGGAGGGGTTGCTGTTGCCGGCATCATTATAGAACTTGTTGACGGAAGAGATGATGCAGGCGCCGGGAGCAAGGATGTGGGGAAGATTACGGCCGTCGAGCAGTGTGCCATAGGATGAGAAGCTGGTGACCGTACCCGCCGCGAGGTCGTAACCGGGGCTGTAGACAGCTCCGTCTATGGTGGGCCAGTGCTCAGTAGTGGTATAAGAGCCCACCACGAGAATGTTTTTGGCGGTAGCCATGTCGTTGATGCTGCCGTTATAGTCGCCATCGTCCCAGCCGGCGATGTCGCAATTGGTCAGGTGGGAGAAGGAACCATCGCAGTATGCATCTACGCGCTGGCCGTCTTTACCCTTGACGATGAAGCCCAGGATGTAATTGCTTTTCTTGTTAAATAGGGTGTTGTCGTAGAGGTAGTAGTCGATGAGTACATAGAAACGGCCTGTGTTCTCGTCGGTGGTCCATCCCATGCCGAAGTAGCCGGTGAAGTAACGGGCGAGGGAGGCGTCCACAATATCGGAGCTCTGACTCTTGAAGTCATCGGAGGTTACCCAATACTTCCCGACCTCTTTGGTAGCATCGCTGATGGTCAGATTGTAGTAAGAAGCGACCTTCTTACGGCTCTTGTTGTAGACGACAAGCTGTATCTCGAAGGGCTCGCCGTCGTTGGAGTAGATGCCCACGTTGCCTGAGCGTGCGTTGATAAGGCTCTCGCCTTGATACTCGGTGTCGTAGCCCTGGATAAAGCACTGGAGGGTCTGGTCGGTAGCGCTGAAGGTTTTGTGGGAAGCAATCTTCATGTCGCCTTCATTGCCTGCGGCCACGCAGATGATGGCGTTGGCTTTTTCGGCACAGAGGTCGAAGAATTGGTGAATGGTCTCAGATCCATCGTGAGGGCCATCGTTGCTGCCGAGGGATATGTTGATGACGGAGGGCTTGCCTTCCTCTTCAGCGTATTGCAGGATATAGTCGATGCCATAAGCAATGGTCACGTCCATGATATCGCCGCAGGCCATCGCTAAATCAGCCTCGTAGGCATTGCCATAGTAAGGGTTGTTCGCCTGTACCACAGTGGCGGTCTGGTCGCCGTTCATCTGTCCGGTAGTTACTTGCCCGCGATAGCCGCCAGCCATGATGCCAGAGGTGTGAGTACCATGGTAGGTTGTATTTTTATCTGTGGTGAAGGTGGAAATGGTGTTGCGATTGTAGAACTTCTGGTTGAGAAGATTGTCGATGGAGGTGGCATTACTGTTGACCTTCATGTAGGCCAACATACCTACTCGCGAGCTTCCGTCTTCGTTCTTGAAGTTGAGATGGTTGGGGTCAATGCCTTGGTCGACAATACCGCAAATCACGCCCTTGCCGGTATATGCCTGTGGAAGGCCGATGCCTTGGTGTATCTTGTCTACACCAGTGGCTGCGCGCGACTCTTTCATCAGTGTCTTTACAGGGCGGGCGAGCTCGAAGCAGCGTACGCCGGGCAGGGATGCTATGCGCTCAGCATCAGAGTAGGGCAGGGCCACGAAGGCAAAGCCGTAGCGGCTGCGAAGCACGTTGACGCCCTGAGCCCGGAGGTCGTCCTCGGTTGTCCCATCTTTCATGCGAATGATGCCCAAGGTGTGGCTTTCTTCGACGCCGAGCATACTTTTAAGACGGGCGTAGCCGGTGGTCACTTTCTGCTCGTCGGTCATTTTCTGTGCCAGAGCGGCTTTTCTCACAAGGGCTCTGTCGGATAATTTTAAGGAAGTTTGTGCCGTGGCCGTGGCGCTGAAGAGCGAGAGTAATGCACCGGCAACCAATGATTTGTACATAGAGTGGAGTTTAGGAGTAAGAGGCTAACTTTTGGGCACAGTGGCGCGCCGAGAGAAGCCTATGAGATAAAGTCTGGAAGAAATGGATATACCACGCCTTGGATGTGGGTTTCGTTCTCTCAAGGCGTGGTATAGGTGGGATGCTGTAGGTGATCTGCCAGAGTGCCATCTCTAAACCTGTTAGAGGTGCTAATTTAGTCAGAAGTGTATCCGGAAAACACTATCCCCCAAGCCCACAAGAGGGCTCAGGGAATAGCTGGGGGTATATTACTTCTTGATGACCTTCTTACCGTCGATGACGTATACACCGGCGGGGAGGTTGTTCACAGAACCGTTGCGGAGCATGATGCCCTGGGCGTTGTAGATGGTGTGTGCAGACTCAGACTGCATTTCTACGTTGTCAATGGCTGTCAGCTTGGCAAGTGTAATTTCTCCGGCTGCTTCTACCAGGACGTCACAAGTGCCATCGGCGT
Organism: uncultured Bacteroidales bacterium; assembly: GCA_945836755.1. GTDB lineage: Bacteria > Bacteroidota > Bacteroidia > Bacteroidales > Bacteroidaceae > Alloprevotella. The sequence continues at coordinate 10,053 of CAMAMB010000045.1, read as the reverse complement.
TGGTGTATACCGTGTTGGCGCCGGCAGTTACCTGGATAGCATTTCCGGCAGCTGCGAAGTGGAGCGTAGCACCGGGCAGGATGTCGAGACCGCCGTCCCAGCCAGTGATAGGCTTATTGGTGGAGATGGTCAGGATGTCTGCAATGTCTGTGAGGCTGCTGTGGAAGGTTACGTTGAGGGCATCGTGACCACCGAGAACGTATACATTCACGCTGTCGCCCTCTTCGAGGTTGAGCTCAAACGAGCTGCCACCTACGTACAAGGGTGCCACGGCGATGCTGTTCTTGTAGACGTTCACCGTGCCGGGAGCGCCGTAGCAGCTGATGCCGAAGGGATTGTCGGCGGAGCTGAACTGGATGGCGTTGACACCGCTTGAGTTCACGCCGAAGTCGTAAGAACGATAGTTCTGGCTCTGGAAGTAGAAGCCGTAAGAGGCGGCGGAGATGTCGTCCACGTCAACGACTGCATTGAGGTCGCGTACAATTTTGCCGGATACTACGTTGAGCACCATGCCGTCTGTGGCAGTGATGTTGTACTCGCCGCTATAACCAGTGTACTCGGTTGTACCATCACTCACAGAGGTGATGAAGCAGCCTTCGTTGGCCTTGATGGTGATGTAGGGGCTCTTTTCGGGTACGTCAAACCTGGCTACGCCTTCTGCGTCGGGGTTGATGAGGGTGCCGCTGTATGCCGAACCCTTGTAAATGGACACGTTAGAGGCGTCGTCTACCTTTACAACTACGGAGTAAGTAGCGTACTTGGTTGCATCAAGGTATACGGTGGTCTCGTCAGTAACGGTGAAGGTAGCGTAAGTGTAGACGTGCTGAGCCACCCCGTTCACGGAGAAGGAGTTAATCTTGAAGCTGTTGTCGTCGAAGTTGACGGTTACGCTCTGACCGGCCTTCAGGGTGAAGTCATCGTCGTTGTAGTTTGTGACGGGCACATTGTCAACAATGACAGAGGTGATGGCTTCCTTAGCCTCTTCGGAGGAGTAAGTGAAGTGTACGGGTACGTCTACTTCAGGGAAGGCGGAGATGATTTCAAGCGTGCAGTCGTCGCTGGGAGTGATGTAGTAGAGACCATCGCTCACAGGGGTCTGAACCTCGCCGTTGAGCAGTACCTGGTAAATCTTGCCGTAGTAAGTCTTCTCTACCTTGAAGGGCACGTCGTCGGTTTCGTTGTAGCGAACGACATTGTCTTCGCCGTTGGCAAGGTAGATGCTGTTCCAGCTATTGTTGCGGTACAGACCGGCCTGGGTGTTGTCGTCAATCTTGACGGTCATGGTCTTATTGCGGTACTCTGCCTCGCTCTGTGAGGTTACTTCGATGCGTTGGCCGTCTACGATGCCGCGGATGGTGTAGCTACCATAGTAGTCGGGGGAGTAAGTGGTCTCGCCGCTCACTACGGAGACAATCTTGTTGTCGTCTTTGGGCATGATGGTGAGAGCAGGGTTCTCGCCACCGAGAGGGATGATGTTCTCACCGCTCACGAGGTCGGTCAGCTGGGTGCCGTAGTAGGAGTTTTCGCCGCTATATACATATACGTTTTCCACGTTGTCAAGGACCAGTGTGGCGTTGACAATATCATATTTGGTTACGTCGAAGCCGAAGGTGGTCTCTCCCTTGATGACGATGGTGCCATAGAGGCTCTGGCTGACGCCGTTCACGGTGAAGCTGTTGAGCTTGTACTCGTTGGTGTTTACGTCGAACGAAATCTTGGAACCGGCCTTCACGGTGAAGTCGGGCTCTGCGTAGTTGGTAACGGGCACGCCGTCTACATTGACAGTCTTGACAAAGGCCTTGGCATTGTCATCGGCAAAGTCAAAGTGTACGGGATAGTCTTCGTCAGGGAAGTTAGCCTTGATTTCGAGGATGGAGCCATTTCTCGGGCTTACGCTGTAGAAAGAGCCTTGCTTCTCCACCACTTCATCATCCAGGATGACTGCATAGAGTTCGTCTCCCCAGTTGGCTGCGCCTATGGTGATGGGGAGCTCGCCTGCGGCGTTGAATTTCACGGTCTGCGTACCGTTGGTGAAGGACACATTCTCGTAGGTGTTATACTGCATGTTCACCTTCGAGGCATCGTCCACGATGAGGGTCATTGAGCAGTCGCGCCATTCGTCCAGGCTCTGGGTGCTGACGTAAATCTTGGTGTCGGCGTCTGAGTCGTAGAGGCTCGTGGAGATGTAGCTTGTGTTTTCGCCGTACACCATGCCGGTGTCATCGTTCCACACCTTCTTCAGCATGTAGCCGGTCTTGGTGTAAATCGAAAGGCTGGTGTAGCTGTTGACGGACAGGGTATTGTCGCCGGCTTCAATAGCCACGGACGAATAATTGACTTGGACGTCCACCGCATCGGGGTTGTCCACGTTCAGAACCACAGTAAACTGAGCCTGTGTCGTCAGAGAGACAAGACTGAGTAGTGTGGTGAGCAACAGTGTGTAGAGTTTACTCATAAGTTGAAGGTTGTTTGGTGATATATATATGTTTCTAAGTTGTTTCTGAAGTGAGCGTCTTGTCTTTCAGCTAATTATGGCTTTTTGTCGATGCGGTGCTCTATGGAGTGAGAGGGCTTGGGTTGATTGTCTGTGGCTTGTTGGGCTCAATGGGAAGCGCTTCCCTCTTGACGACAAGTTAAGTAGTTTACTTTCGGCGGCAAATGTACGCGAAATAAATGTATATGCAAATTTTTCTGTGACATATCTTACAAAAAATAGTCGATATGGTGGTAAATGTGGCATGCCGGTTGGCCAAGCGGACTGCTGCCGGCTGTGTTGTGTCCCGGTCCTGATAGACAGTAAGCTTATCATTCTTTTAGTCTATGGCCCTCTTGTGGGGGCTAATTGTGTTTGTGTGTCATTTTAATCCTACTATTTCCCTATGGGCGTGCTTTTTGTCTTCGCCCAGCTTGTCGGCGGCCTCACCGACCCGCGGCAGGTGTTGCAGGTGATGGAGGTACCCCTTCCTCCAATATATCTTAAATAACTCATTCCTTATGAAGCGAAATCATTCACCCATTGCTCGTCCATGGTCCGGTGGGCGGGACGGGGGTTACCTGCCTGGCAATAGACAGGCGCCCTGTCAAGGAGGAACGGAGAAGGGTGGAGGATTATCATATATACTGCGTGGCCAACATGGCCACGCAGTATCGTAACATGACATGGTGGACGGCCGAAGGCGCGACGCTCGCCGAGGCCATGCATCGCCTCCGCCACCACTAAGGAAGCATGGTAGCAATCCCTGCAATGCTTCCGGATTTTCTACATGTACATCCAGTTTTTCCTACATGTACATCCAGTTTTTCCTACATGTACATCCAGTTTTTTCTACATGTACATCCAGTTTTTTCTACATGTACATCTAAGATTTTCTACATGTACATGCTGTGTATGCGTCAACCTATGTAGCCCGTTCCTGCCCCGAGGCGTCAATGGCCGCAGAGCTGGCGGAATTCGCACGAGGCGCAGCTCTTGGCGTTAGGCGTGGCACGGAATGGGATGGTGGGGTCTATCAGCTGACTGAGGCATGCAATGAGGCGCTGCTTGAATACGGGAGCGATGGCGCTGAAGTCGGTCACGGGCTGCAGCGCCTCGTCGGTAGTGCCCCATTCCTCGCCGCTGTCGCCGAGCGAGAGGTAGGGCGTATATTGGGGCGACATGGTGCGGTGGACGAAGTAGAGGGAGGGGACGACGGGCAGGCTTTGCTGCTCCTGCATGATGAGGGAGTAGATGAAGGCTTGTAGCGTGTAGTGGCTGTGCGGATACTTGTCGTGGTAAGGGTCGAAGAGGTTGTCGGCCGTGGCGTGCGTCTCCATGTGGCCTCCCGTCTTGTAGTCGATGACGCGCAGGCGTGGCGTGATGTCGCCCGGCATCATTATTTGGTCTACACGGTCTATGATGCCGTGGATGCGGATGTGTGCCGTCTCGCCCTCGCCGTACGGCACTTCCAAATCCAGGTTAGCCTCTCTCTCCAAGCCCTGGATGACGAACTCGGCCGCCGGGGCCGGCGCCTGGCACAGACCCGCTTCGTAGCGCAAGAGCTGGAGCAAGTAGTGGCGCATGGCCACGTGCACCACCGGGGGAGCCTCGATGGCCGAGGTCGTGCCATCGGGTGCCTGAGCGGCAGTGGCGAAGGCCTCCTCCGTAAGTCGCTCGATGCCATTAGGTTGCAGGGCTTTGAGGCCGGCTTGTAGCATCTCCGGCGTGATGGGGTGTCCCTCCTCGGCCCACTTCGTGTAAAATAGTTCGGCGGCGCGGTGAAACACCGTGCCGAAGTCGGTGGGCGTGATGAGGGCGTCGGGCGGTGTGGGCGGTTTGATGTGCGCCACATATCTATAATAGAAAGCCAGCTGGCAGCGCAGGTAGGCGTTGATCGCCGACGGCGACAGCGTGGTGAGGCATTGGGGCAGGTCGTGAGGCTTCTCCATCTCGTCGACCGGCTGCGTCAGCGGGGTAGGAGTGGTGGTGAGCGAGGTGCGCGGTATGCGAATGCCGCTTTCGCAGAGCAAGGCCCTGACGAAGCGCGACATCTCGCCCCGTTTCGTGTCCATGGTGCTGCCGTTGAAGCAGATGGTGACGTGGCGGGCGCGTTGCAAGAGGCGGTAGAAGTAGTAAGCGTAGAGGGCATTGCGGTGCAGGCCGGTGGTGAGGCCGTAACGTCGGCGCAGGAGGTGGGGAATGAACGACGCCTCGGTCGCCTTGCGAGGGAGAATGCCTTCGCCGGCCGATAGCAGCAGCACGTGGTCGAAGTCGAGGCAGCGCGTCTCGAGCACGCCCATCACCTGCAATCCCTCAACGGGCTCGCCGTGGAAGGGAATGGTCGTGGTACGCAGCACGGAGGTCAGCAGGTTCATGACCAAGGCCGGGCTCGTGGCGGGAAAGCGCTTGGCCACCTCCAAACGGCTGAAGCGGTTGATGGTGGTGAAGGTGCGGTAGTACGACTCGGCGTAGAGGTTGGTCAGCCACTCGTCGCCGCGAGCCGTCTCAGCGGCTTTGAGGGCGCAGGTCTGCAGTCGCTTCGAAAGTTCGTCGAGTGATGCAACCCTGTCCTTGAGCCTGACGACGTCTGCATAGGCCGGGGTATGGCTGAGGGGGAAGCCCATTGTCACGTTGACCTTCAGCCGCTCCGGCTGGTCCGTGGCAGCGTCGTCGTCGGAGGGTGCAAGAGCCGGCAGGGCCTGGAGCACGGGCTGGAGAAGGGTCTCGTCGGCCAGCACCACGGCTGTGCGGGCGGCTCGGCCGGGCTTGAAATGCGCGGCGTCGCTCACCCAGTCGTTGACACACTGCGCCTGGGCCGTGTCGCTGGAGGCTTCGACGAGGCCGAGATGCCGCTGCTCGCGCTGCGCCTGCAGGTTGGTAAAGCTGTGTGCGGCCACCGCCTTGGGCAGTGACTGGGGAAAGTCGCGCAAGTCTTGTCTGAGAAAATGGCCGGCCTCCTGGGCAGCGTTGCCCGTATAATAGGTGTCATGGTCCCAGTAGAAGAGTGCCTTGCCCTGCTCGTGAACGAGGCGGAAGAGGCGGTGGGTCACGCCGTCGAGCACGTTGTGGCCCACGAAGGCGTAATGAGTGTATTTCTCGGGCAGGGTGATAGTCCCGGCCACCAGCTGCTCGACCACTTCGCGGTACAGCTGGCCCTCGTAAGCCAGTCCGTCGGCGCTGAGGTCGTCGCGCAGGGCGTTGTAGAGCGGCAGCAGGTTGTTCCACACGCGCAGAAAGCTCTCTCTCAGCGGCGTGGGCTGGCTGAAGTCACGGATGTAGCGCCGCAGCTCCCGTATCTGGTCGTCGCTCAGATAGTCGTCGGCGGTCAGTGCCTCGTATTCGCGCAAGTCTCGGAAGAGGTCGTCGGCCGCCACCATGTTCTTGTCGACATCGTCGAAGTCGGCCAGGATGCGCTCGCCCCAGCCGTAGAAGAACTCGGGCGTCTCCCGACTCTTGGTGAGCCGCGTGTAGTGACCGTATAGACGGCATATGGTGTCGATGGGGTCGGCCACGGTCTTGGTCGAAAGCGAGCGGAACAGCTGGCTGATGCTCAGGTAGCCGGGTGCCCATATTGCAGCCTCGGCTGTGGGCGGGCACAGGTATTCGTTGAGGAAGAGCGAGGCGCGCTTGCCGGGGAAGATGACGGCTACACGGCTCAGGTCGTCTGCGAAACGGCGTCTGAGGTCTTCGGCCACTATTTGGAGAAAGTCTTTCACTGGGTATCGTTTTATGGGGAGGGGGGTGACAGGGAGGGTGAGGGAGGGCTGGCCGTCGGTGGCAGCTCGTCGCGGTGACAGGGCCGCATGGCGGGCCGGCCGGGAGGTTATTGAGGGATGGGCTAAGGCTTCTGCGTGTCGTCCACCTCTATGATGCGGTCTCGGGATACGTACCACAGATAGCCTTTGACGTTTGGCGCTCCCATGCGGTGCAACAGTCGCATGTAGCCGGCCACCTGCGTGTGGTGGCTATGGTGTGGCGCACCGAATTTATAGTCGATGACGAGGGTGCGGCCGTTGTGCCTGACCACTCTGTCGGGGCGATGCACCGTGAGCGTGCCTTCAGGGCTGCGCGAAAGCAGTTGACACTCATTATATAATATAGCGGCGCGACTGTCAAACCATTCTGCAACCTGCGCATTGGTAAGGCGGTCGGCCAGGAAACTTGTCGCCTCTTCCTTCTCCGCCTCAGAGGCGAAACCACCCTCCACGGCGACGGCCTCGATGGCGGTCGGCAGGTCGTCGGCGGTACGCAGGCGGGAGAGCACGTCGTGGTAGACAAGGCCTTTCATGCGTGGCGTGATTTCCGGCGCATGTTCCGGGGATGCCTCGGTGGTGGCGTCGGTCGCCGCGGCTGCATCTTCTGTGAGCCGGGTCATGAAGTCGACGGCCTCGGTCGACTGCCTGAACTCCACGCGCTCGGCCTTGGGGTGCATGTCTACGGGCAGGGGGAGACCGGCCACCATGCGCTCGTCCCAAGTGAGGTGGGCCGTGTCGCTGCCGGCCTCTTCCTCGGGGTTGGTGGCCCGGACGAGGGGGCTGAAGGGGTTGCTGTCGTCCCGTTGCTCCGTTTTGTGTTGATAGCGCATGAGTTCGCCGTCTTCGTAGAGGTTGCACTCCACTTTGTCAGTGCTTTCCGGCGTGCAGGTCATGCCGATAGCTTCCACTCCGTGGGCCACGATGTCTGTAGCAGTGGTTTTCACCTTCTTGGTCCTGCTCCAGATGAGCAGGTGATGGCTTGCGCGTGTAAAGGCCACGTAGAGGGCGTTGATGTTGTCGATGATGGTGGCGGCGTTCTCCTCGTAGAGGCTCTCGCTGAAGAGGGATGCCTTGACCTTGCTCGTGGTGTAGGTTTTGATGGGGTATGCCGGCAGGCGGTTGAGGGGCGTCAGCCTGGGTGGGGCGGTACACCACAGGCGGTCGTCCTCGTGCCGCTGAAAGAAGTTCCAGTCGGCGAAGGGCATGAGGACGGTGTGAAACTCCAGGCCCTTGGCTTTGTGGATGGTGCAGACGTATGCCGTGTCTTCGTCGAGGAGCACGCCGGCCGACTTCTTGCTGAGCGTCTCGTCGTAGTAGGTGCAGAAGTGCTCGGGGTTGGAGCTGTGTACCTTCAGGTACTCGGTCATGTAGTCGCCCAAGGTGAAGAGGTAGGCTGCCTGCTGTTTGCCCTGCACGGTCTGTGCACGGTCGCAGGAGAGGCCGTACATCTCGATGAGTTTGCCGTACAGCTCGTAGAGCGGCAGACTGCGCAGGCTTTTCGCCTCGGCCTCTATCTGCTCGATGAGAGGGTCGGTCTTCAGCAGGTCTGCCTCGCGCCGTACGACTGCCTGCATGAGGCAGTCGTCGGGCCGTACGGTCAGCTTCATGGCAGCTATGAGAAGGCGCACGGCCGGTGAGGCGTTCAGTCTGAAGGCTTCATCAGAGGCCATCTTCACCTCGGGATGGGCCTTGCTTACGTAGTCGATGAGGGCAGACGCTTCCCGGTTGCTTCTTACCAGCAGTCCCATCTTGCCGTAGGGTATGGCGTAGTCGCGGTGCAGGCGTTTCATCTCGGTGACAACCGCTTCCATCACCTCTTCCTCGGTCACGGAGCGGGGCGGGAAGAGGCGGACGGCCACATAGCCGCCTTTGCGGCCCGCTCTGACGCCTTGTTCCACGTCTGCATAGATACGCTGCACCATGGTCGAAGGTTCTGCCCCGCGAACGCCGGCTTTGTCGTCGTCGATGAGGCGGTCGGCATGGGTCGCTTCGGCCTTGAAGAAGGCATTGTTGAAGTGGACGATGCGCTCGCAACTGCGGTAGTTCGTGTCCTGTGGCTTCGGATCGTTGTCGCCGCGTGGGGCGAGCAGGTCTTGCCCTTTGGTGTTGAGCACGCGAGTACCGCTGATGGACGGCACTTCGTGTTCCAGGATGCTCCAGTCGCCGCCGCGCCAGCGGTAGATGCTCTGCTTGACGTCGCCCACGAGCACACACTCATCGCCGGCGGCAAGATTTTCGATGAGTATGTGTCTGAAGTTGCTCCACTGGCTGTATGAGGTGTCTTGAAACTCGTCGATCATGACGTGGCGGAAGGTCGTGCCCACTCGCTCGAACACGAACGACGCATCCTCGTTTCCCACCATGCGGTCGAGCAGTTCGGTGGTCTTCGAGAGCATGAAGCGGCCGTTCTCCTCGTTGAGCTGTCCCACGGTGCGGCTAACGGCGCCAAGCAGCGTTAGTGGCGAGAGACACTCCGTGGCTAAGTCGATGGTGTTGAGCAGACTGACTGCCGCCACGCGGGCTTCTTCGGCCTTGGCCAAGGCTTCCGCCAGCACCTGGGCATGGGCCGCGAGGTCGGCATTGCCGCTATCGGCCTTCTTGAGCATGGCTTCGGGGTTGGCCATATACTTGCAGAGGGTAGCCGAGGCCGGCTTGTCTAAGTCGGTGGCCGTCAGCAGTCGATGTAGGTAGCTGGCGATGTAGCGTCCCTGCGAAAACCGTTCGCAGCCGAAGGGTAGGGCGTCTACTGCCTCCGCAAGTGCTCTGATGCCGTCGTTCAGCATGGCCTCGGCGTCGTCCCGCAACTGCCGGAGCTCGCAGGCCAGGTCGCTGACGGCGTTGGGCGTGTTGACGAAGTCCTCTATCAGGGCCTCCAGCCCGTGATATGTCTTATTGTTCACCAGGTTGCTCACCGCGAACTGCTTGAGCTCCTTGCTGATGTTCCATCCCTTTTCGTTGCCGGTATGCACTTCTACGTATCGGGCTATGCGCGAGAGCAGCTCGGCGTTGTGTCCCTCTCTGTCGGCCGTTTTGGCGTTGTCGTGGAGAGGCTTGGGCCGGGGCATGCCTGTATGGCGCAGCAGGTTGTCGACGGCTTCGCCAATGACTTCCTTGTCGCCCAGTTCTACGCGAAAGCCGCGGGCCAGCCCGAGTTCGTGGCCCAGGTTCTGGAGCACGGATTGGAAAAACGAGTCGATGGTGGTCACGTAGAAGTGGTCGAAGTCGTGAAGGATGGCTTCCAAGCTTCGTTGCGCGCGGGCTCTGAGCGTGGCTTCGTCTATGGCAGGCAGGGCTGCGAGCGTGTCATGCAGAAATCCCTCGTCGCCTGTGCCGTGTGCCAGGCCGTAGAGGTGGCTGAGTATGCGGTCTTTCATCTCGCCAGTGGCCTTGTTGGTGAAGGTCACGGCGAGGATGTGGCGGAAGGCGTAGGGGTCGCCTTCCGCCAGGGCCAGTGTGATGTATTGTAGGGCCAGTCTGTAGGTTTTGCCCGAACCGGCTGAGGCTTTGTATACTTTGAGCATGTGGGTGATGGAAACGCTTGCGGTGAGTGGCAGGAGGGGTGGGGCAGACGTGGCCCGGTAGTTAGCCTTGGGCTTAGTGCCTTTTGTCGTGGCGGCGTACAGGCAGCCGGCCCCTCGCCCCTTCTTGCCGACAAAGATAGTGCAAGGCGAGTGAAGTGGAAAGGGCAAAGCCGAAGGATTTGTGCATTCCACTTCCGAGCCGCCGCCTATCTACTCTAAAGATAGTGCAGGGCGAGTGTGGCCAAGTAGGCAAAGCCGAAGGATTTGAGCTTTCCACTTCCGAGCCGCCGCCTATCTACTC
>CAMAMB010000044.1 GCA_945836755.1 uncultured Bacteroidales bacterium | reverse complement strand
ACATGTACATCTAGAAAAAACTACATGTACATCTAGGAAAAACTACATGTACATCCAGGAAAAACTACATGTACATCTAAGAAATTCCACCTATATATATAGGAACAACTGCCATGCTACCGGGCATAGCCGGTAACATGGCAGTTGTGATACAGAAGCAGCGGAGAGAGGCGCATGACCTCGGCAAAGGGTTTCCGAAGCGGGCGGAGCGCCGGCGGGTCCGCTTCAGCGAGCCTGAAGCCGTCGGCAGCCCGCCACGATGCCCTCATACTGGCGGCGCGCGCAGTGGGCTGTGTCCCACTCCCGCTCCAAGGCAACGGAGGCCCGGCCGTGGGCACGGAGGTCGACGTGGTGGAAGTAGTCGAGGGCAGCCAGCAGCGACGAAGGCTGAAGGGGGTCGAACACAGTGCCGTTGACGCCCTCGTGCACGAGTTCGGGGTGGCAGCCGTTATAGATGCTGGTGGCCACGGGCAGCCCGCAGGCCATGGCTTCGGGCACCACGAGACTCCAGTTGTCCTGCAAGGTGGGCAGGATAAAGACGTCGGCCATGGCGTAATACTTGTGCACCTCCACATAAGGCACGCGCCCCTCGAGATGAAGGCCCGCCACGTGGCCGAACCGCCGTTTGAGGTCGTCGTAACAGTCGCCCATGCCGATGAGCACCAGGCTGTCGTGGCTGTGGTGCTCCACATGACGCTGCCACGCCTCGACGAGATGAGGCGCCCCCTTGAGCTGCTCCACGCGCCCGCTGAAGAGGTAGACGAGGCCGTCGGACCCCCTGAGGTAGCGCCGTTTCATGGCCTCCACCTCGGCCGCGTCGAGGGCGGCAATGTCGCGGCGCAGCCCCGTGCTGTCGGCACTCATGCCTCCGGTATAGACCTTGTCGGGGGCAATGCCGATGGAGGTGAGATACTTGCGTGTCTCGCTGCCGTTGACGAGGTAGCCCGCCACAAGATGGTCCTGCAGGCGCCGCTTGGCCGTCTTCAGCGCCGAGTTGTGGCGCTCCGTCCAGAGCGTCTTCTCATATCCGATGAACACGGGCACACGGTGAAGCCACCCGTAAAGCTGCACGAGGGGCGTCCACTGCAGGAAGCCCTCCGTGATGAGCACCTCGGGCCTGAGCGAGGCCATGCGCTTCCACAGGCCAAAGGGGAAGGAGGTCTGGCCACGCCCCTCGGTGAAGCCGCCGAAGGTGTGGGTGGCATGGTCGTAGAGCAGCTCACCGTCCCAGGGATGGGCATTGTCGGCGAGCACCTCCTTGATACGCGGCAGGAGGTCGGCGTGGGCGCCTTGATAGCGCTTGGTGGAATAGACCACGTGGAACTCGCCGCCGAAGAGGCGGTTGAGCTCGGCGTAGAAGGGGAGACGATACTCCCAGAAGCTGGGGTTGCAATAGACAACACGCATGGGGTGAATAGAAGAAGGGTCGGTCAGGTGAGGCGCACGCTGAAGAAGGTGGCGTGGCTGATGCGTTGGTCGGGCGGGGGCAGCTGCATGTAGTCGTCGAAGAGGTCGCGCAGATAGCGGTCGGCGTCGGCGGGAGCGGAGAAGGCATGACCCTCGAAGCTGATGGTGGTCAGGGGGAAGATGGTGGCACGCAGGTGGCGGTTTCCGTTGCCGCTGTTGTCGAGGGTGTTGGAGTAGTACTTCTTCTTATCGGTCAAGAGGCTCAGCAGCTGCCATGCCGCCTTGTTGAGACAGCGCTTGGCGCCGAAGTAGAAGAGCTCGGCCACGGCTCGGAGGCTGTACGTGTGCTGCGCATGGAGTATGGCATTGGCGCGGCAGTACTGCTTGGCCAGCCGGCGGGTGACGGCGTCGGGCAGCGAAGGCCAGGGCTCCATGGGGAAGATGTCGACGAAGATGCCCTTGGAGTAAGACTTACTGAAGTCGTCGGCGCCCTCGACAAAGTAGGAATTGAGGTTGCGCACCTTGCAGATGGGGAGGCGCATCTCGGGCTCAGTGGCGGGCGACTGGAAGAAGAGGTGAGGCGGAAGCTCGCGGCGAGCCACTTCGGCGAAGCGGGGCAGCTCGTCGAGGGGCATGCAGATGTCGATGTCGTCGTCCCAGGGTATGAAGCCGCCGTGGCGCACGGCACCGAGGAGGGTGCCGCTGTCCAACCAGTAAGGTATGGCGTGGCGCTTGCAGAGGCGGTCGATCTCGAGGAGTATGTCTAACTGCGCGAGCTGCAAGGCGCGGAGATGGCGGCTGTGGTAGGCCCGCAGGTAGCGGTTGCGCCCCTGCGGCTCGTCATTGGCAGCAGCGCCGGCCTCGGCGGGAGCGGCAGCGGAAGGGACAGCGGCCCGGGCGTCGGCACTCAGATAGCGCTCGAGCACCTCAAGGTCGGCAGGATAAGTGAGTTTGAGGTTACGCTCCTCACCGTCGACGACATGGATGGGCTGTTGAGGCAGATAGCGCAGTACGACGCCGCAGTCGTCGGTGGCTTGGAAGTGAGGGTCGGCCGCTGCCAAGCGATAAGCCTCGGCAATGAGGTCGAGGCGGAAAGCCTGGGGCGTCTGCATGCGACGCATGGCCGCACGCGGCGGAATAGCAGCCACCGTGCTGCCCTGAAGCTGCATGAGTGTGTCGGCGGAAGAAAGACCCACCGCTACCACGGGGTGGGCCGGTAAAGCCTCGCACACCCTCGAGATAAGGGCCTGGCTGACGAGGGGACGGGCGGCATCGTGGAAGAGCAGATAGGTGGTCTGCGGGTCGCGGTCGGCAAAAAGGCGCAGGGCAGCCAGGGTGGAGTCGGAACGCTCCTTGCCGCCGGCAAGTATATGGTCGACCTTCTGCCATCCATGCTCGCGCACCCAGCCACGTATGAGGCTGTGATAGTCAGGGTGGGCCACCACAGCCACTGCGGCGATGGAGGGATGGCGCTCAAAGGCTTCTATGCTGCGCGCAAGGACAGGCTTGCCGGCAAGGTGACTATACTGCTTGGGCTGCTCCTGAGAGAAACGAGCCCCCTTGCCCGCGGCAAGGACTACGGCTATGAACTGAGGCATGGCAGGCGGAGAATGACGGCGGGCAGTCGAGGCGGCAAAAAGCCCTGAAAACGGGCCGCTGCGCCCCACGACGCGCCTTGATGGTAGGGCAAAGGTAGGCTTTTTCCCCTATTTGAGTGGCCTTAGGATAAAAAACGTTACCTTTGCTTCGTTCTCTAAACCCCTCACCCCCTATGACGCACCTTCCCCACCCCCTGAAAGGCGCCACGATGACCCTGGCAACCCTCATAGCAAGCCTCTTCCTCCCCACCCCGCGGCTTCTGGCCCAGGCCGAACTGATAGACCCGGCCACCGCCCAGCCTAAGCGCGAAATGAGAGGGGCATGGATACAGGCCGTCAACGGGCAGTTTATGGGCATGACGCCGGCCACCATGCAGCAAAACCTGACCCACCAGCTCGACGTGCTGAAAGACTGCGGCGTGAATACCATCATGTTTCAGGTGAGAGTAGAAGGCGACGCCCTCTACGCCTCGACCAAAGAGCCGTGGAGCCGTTTCCTCACAGGCCGACAGGGCACAGCGCCCTCGCCCTACTGGGACCCCCTGCAGTGGATGGTAGACGAATGTCACAAACGCGGCATGGAACTGCACGCATGGATTAACCCCTTCCGCGCAAAGACCAAAGGCACTAAGGAACTGGCTAACACCCACCCCTACATACGTCAGCCCGAACGCTTCTTCGAGTACGACGGCCTCTACATCTTTGACCCGGGCCTCCACGAGAACCGCACCTACATCTGCAGCGTGGCAGCCGACATCGTCAGACGATACGACGTGGACGGCCTGCACATAGACGACTACTTCTATCCATACCCCGTGGCCGGCGTGACCATCCCCGACGACACCACCTACCGCAACCATCACAACGGAATAAACAACCGACACGACTGGCGGCGCTACAACGTCAACCTCTTCATCGAAATGCTGCACGACAGCATCCACGCCGCCAAGCCGTGGGTGAAGTTCGGCGTGTCGCCCTTCGGCATCTACCACAACAGCAAGGAAGGAGACAACCTGCCCGGCTCCAAGACCAACGGCCTGCAGAACTACGACGACCTCTATGCAGATGTGCTCTTCTGGATAAACAAGGGATGGGTGGACTACACCGTGCCCCAACTCTACTGGGAGATAGGACACCGCACCGCCGACTACAAAGAGCTCATAGAATGGTGGAGCCGCTTTGCCGGCGGACGACCCCTCATCATCGGACAAGACGTGGAGCGCACCGTCAAAGCAGCCGACCCCAACCGTCCCGGCAAGAACCAAATGGAGGAAAAGATGCGCCTGCAACGCAAACTGCGCGGCATACAAGGCTCATGCCTGTGGTATTCGGCGGCAGTGGTGCGCAACGAGGGCAACTACGCCACCGCCCTACAGAAAAAGTATAACAGACGCCCGGCCCTGCAACCCCTCTTCCCCTTCATAGACGACAAAGCACCCGGAAAGCCACGAAGCCTCAAGCCCATGTGGATGAAGGACGGCTACTACCTCTTCTGGACAGCACCAAAAGCCAAGCACGAAATGGACAAAGCACGCTACTACGTGGTCTACCGCTTCAAGAAAGGCGAGAAAGTAGACCTCTACAACGTGGAAGCCATACAGACCGTCACCCAACAGACCCTCTACAAACTGCCCTACCTGCAGGGAAAAGAGAGATACACTTACATAGTAACTGCCTTAGACCGCCTGCAAAACGAGTCGAAGCCCGCACAGAAGAAACTGCGGCTCTGACACCATCGCAAACCGGCTCCACACCACGGCACACTGACACAAACTAACCGCAAGGCACCGCTAACTAATCTCACCCTTCCTATAAATGAAAGTGCTCAAATTCGGAGGCTCCTCCGTAGGTTCCCGCGAAGGCATCCTCCACGTCAAACAAATAGTAGAAGCCACCACACACCCCGTAGTGGTAGTAGTCTCGGCCCTCGGCGGGGTGACCGACCAGCTCATCCGGCTCATGCAGACAGCCGCCAACGGGCAACAAGACTACCAGCCCGACTTAGACAGCCTCATTGCCCGCCACCACCTCATGGTGGACGACGTCATAGCCCCGGCAAAGCGGGAAGAACTGCACCAACAGCTTGACGCCTTGCTCCACGAGCTCACAAGCATACTGCACGGCGTGAGCCTCATACGTGACCTCACCCAAAAGACCGCCGACGCCATCGTAGCCTACGGTGAACGCCTCTCGTCGCTCATCGTGGCCGGCCTCATAGACGGAGCACACCATGCCGACGCCCGGCAACTCATCCGCACACGAAGGCAAGGCGACAAACACCTCGTGGACTTCGACACCACCAACACGCTGCTGCAGACAGCCCGCCTCACCGCCCATCCCGTGACGGTCATGGGCGGCTTCATCGCCACTGACCACGTCTCAGGCCTCACCACCAACCTCGGCCGTGGCGGCTCCGACTACACCGCAGCCATCGTGGCAGCAGCCCTCGACGCCGAGGCATTAGAGATATGGACCGACGTCAACGGCTTTATGACCGCTGACCCGCGTCTCATACCCAACGCCTTCACCATCGACGCCCTATCATACGCCGAAGCCATGGAGCTATGCAACTTCGGCGCCAAGGTGGTATACCCGCCCACCATCTTCCCCGTCTGCCAGAAAGACATCCCCATCTACGTCAAAAACACCTTCCACCCCGAAGCCCGGGGCAGCATCATCAGCCGAGCCTGCACCCCGAGCGTGCGCCCCATACGCGGCATCACCTCAGTGGCCAACATGTCGATGGTCACCGTGAGCGGCCCCTCCATGGTGGGAGTAATCGGAGTCAACAGGCGCATCTTCTCCACCCTGGCCCAAGGGCATATCTCCGTGTTCATGGTGGCACAAAACTCGTCGGAGACCAGCACCTCCATCTGCATGACACCGGCCGAGGCACAACGGGCATGCACCCTCCTCGACCGGGAATTTGGCCAGGAGATAGCCGAAGGCGCCATGAACCCGGCCACCCTCACTGAAGGCATGGCCAGCGTGGCCGCCGTGGGAGAGAGAATGCGCCACATGCCAGGCATCGCCGGCAAAATATTCTCTGTGCTCGGCCGCAACGGCATCAGCATCTGCGCCGTGGCCATGGGAGGACAGGAAATGAATCTCTCATTCGTCGTAGAAAAGGCGCTGCTCAAGAAAACACTCAGCGTGCTGCACGACAGCCTCTTCCTCAGCGAGCACGAAGACCTCAACCTCTTTATCTGCGGCACCGGAACCGTGGGAGGAAGCCTGCTCCGCCAAATCGAGGCACAGCACGACAACTTGCTCAGAGAGAGAAGGGTGCGCCTCAACGTGGCTGGCATCTGCGGACGCACCAAGGCCGTTTACGCCCCGGACGGCATAGACCTCAGCCACTACCGCACACTCATGGCGCCACAAGCGGAAGGCGGAGTGGAGACCATGGTGAGGCGCATCAAGGAGATGAACATGGTCAACTCCGTCTTCGTAGACTGCACAGCCTCGCCCGAAGTCGCTGCCCACTACGACGAGCTGCTGAGCCACAACGTCCACGTGGTGGCCGCCAACAAGATAGCTGCATCGTCTGACTACGACAACTATGCCCGCCTCAAGCAGACAGCACGCGAGAAAGGGGTGAAGTATCTCTTCGAAACCAACGTCGGGGCCGGCCTACCCATCATCAATACCATCAACGACCTGCTCAGCTCCGGCGACCACGTGCTCCGCATTGAGGCTGTGCTGAGCGGCACATTGAACTATGTCTTCAATACGCTCTCGGCCGACATACCCCTTAGCAAGGCCGTGAAGATGGCTCAAGAAAACGGTTACAGCGAGCCCGATCCCCGCATAGACCTCTCAGGAAAAGACGTGGTGCGTAAGCTGGTCATCCTGGCCCGTGAGAGCGGCTACAAGGTTGATTTCGACGACATCGAGCGTGAGCTCTTCATCCCCGCCGCCCTGTTTGAAGGATCCTTAGACGACTTCTGGCGGCTGCTGCCTGCCCAGGACGCAGCCTTCGAGGCCAACCGCCGACGCCTCGAACAGGAACACAAACGCTGGCGCTTCGTGGCCAAGTGGGAAGAAGGCAGGGGCAGCGTAGCCCTCCGCGAGTTCGAGATGGGGCATCCCTTCTACAAACTCGAAGGCTCTAACAACATCCTGCTACTCACCACCGAGCGCTACCGCGAAAGCCCCATGCTCATACAGGGATACGGCGCAGGCGCCGACGTAACGGCAGCCGGTGTCTTTGCCGACATCATGCGGGTGGCCAACCAGTAGCCCCAACCGCCCACGCCGCACCCCCACAAGTCTCTCCACCTCTTCCATCCACCTGCCACCTCTCACGCCATGCCCCACATAGGTCGTTTCCTCCTCTCCCTGCTCACCGCCCCCCTCGCGGCGGTATATGGCGCTGTGACGGCCGTACGCAACAGCCTCTTCGACCATGGCATACTGCCCTCTGAGGCTTTCCCGCTCCCCGTCATCTGTGTGGGCAACCTCGCCGTCGGTGGCACGGGGAAGACGCCCCATGTGGAATATCTGCTCCACCTGCTCCATCAGGAGGGGCTGCGGGTGGCCATGCTCTCGCGAGGTTATGGCCGTCGCACCAAGGGTTACGCCGAGGCCTCCGCTGCCACCACAGCCGCTGAGATAGGCGACGAGCCGTATCAGATGGCTCACAACTGTCCCTTTGCCACTGTGGCCGTCTGCGAGGACCGCCGCGAAGGCCTCCGCCGCCTGTTGCAGCTGAAGCCCTTCATAGACGTGGTCGTGCTCGACGACGCCTACCAGCACCGCTATGTACGAGCCGGGCTCTACGTGCTGCTGACAGAAGCCGCTCGCCCCTACACCCACGACCACCTCCTGCCCCGAGGCCGACTAAGGGAGCACTCACGCGGCGCTCAGAGGGCACAAATCGTGGTGATGACGAAGTGTGACGGACGGCCACGCCCCGACCTCGCCACAGCCCCTCACCAGCACCTCTTCTACAGCCACATCGTCTACGGCCCGCTACGTCTACTGGCGGCCACCGACGACGCCCCCACAGCCACAACGCCTCCCGCCAAGACGGTCAGCACATCCGAGGCCGTTAAGGGACGCAGCGTCCTCCTCATCACAGGCATCGCCCACCCCGACTCGCTCATCTCACACATAGAAGATGCAGGCGTCGCGGCAGTGGAGAGCTTGGCCTTCCCCGACCATCATCGCTTCACACAAGCCGACGTGGCCCGCATCAACCAAGCGGCGGCCCACTGCGACCTGGCTATCACCACACAGAAAGACGCCACACGCCTGGCTCCGCTTGCCCCCCTGCTCAGCCCCACGCTACGCAGCCACCTCTACGTGCAACCCATCACCGTCAGCCTCGAAACGGCCGACGGCGACCACACCATATTCAATAACCTCATTCTAAGCTATGTTAAAGAACATCCAAGAGACTGCTGAATGGCTCCGGCAGCACACATCCATGCGTCCCCTCACCGCCATCGTCCTGGGCACGGGCCTCGGCCGGCTGGCACAGGAGATAGAAATCGTCGACGCCTTCCCCTATCAAGACATACCCCACTTCCCCGTCAGCACGGTGGAGGGCCATCAGGGCCGGCTCATCTTCGGACGCCTCGGAGGCAAGGACGTCATGGCCCTGCAAGGGCGCTTCCATTTCTACGAGGGTTACGACATGAAGCAGGTCACTTTCCCCGTCAGGGTAATGTACGAAATGGGCATCAAGAACCTCTTCGTCAGCAACGCCGCAGGCGGCATGAACCCTGACTTCGAGATTGGCGATCTCATGCTCATTACCGACCACATCAACTTCATGCCCGAACACCCGCTCCACGGCCCTAACTTCCCCACAGGGCCGCGTTTCCCCGACATGCACGAGGCTTACGACCACCACTTCCTGCAGATGGCACGCGAGATTGCCGCCGAGAAGGGCATACGCACAGTGGAAGGCGTCTACTTGGCCACACAGGGCCCCACCTTCGAGACACCCTCTGAGTACCGCATGTACCACCGCTGGGGCGCCGACGCCGTGGGCATGAGCACTGTGCCTGAAGTCATCGTGGCCCGCCATTGCGGCATCCGCGTCTTCGGTATCAGCATCATCACCGACCTCGGCGTGGAGGGCCGGATAGTTGAAGTGAGCCACGAGGAGGTACAGAAGGCCGCCGACGCCGTACAGCCGCTCATGGCCGACATCTTCCGCGAGATGGTCAGCCGTATCTGACACACACGCTGACGCGCACACACGCCAAGCGCCTGCACTCCCCTCTCTCTGGGCATGTGCAGGCGCTTGCTGGTATGTACGCATAGGGAGGACGCCTCCCATTCAGAAGCCATAGAGCAGGGGCAGGGCCACCATCATAAGCAGCCCGATGACCACCTGCAACGGCAGCCCCGTGCGCAGATAGTCTATCGGTCGATACCCGCCCATCGACAGCACGAGCGCATTGGGCGGCGTAGAGAAGGGAGAGGCGAAACACATGCTGGCAGCCACCGTCACCGCCATGAGCATGGGCACAGCACTGACACCGGCCGTGCTCGCCGCCGAGAGAGCTATCGGCGCCATCAACACTGCCGTCACCGTGTTGGAGATGAAGAAGGTCAGCAGCGAGGTGGCCACATAGACGGCGGCCAGCAGGGCATAGGGACCCATGCCGCCTACAGCGTCGACGAGCGCGGTGGAGAGGTAGTGGGTGGCCCCCGTCTTCTCGAGGGCCGTAGACATAGGCAGCATGGCACCGAAGAGGATGAGGCTGCCCCAGTCAATAGCCTTGTACGCCGCCTCCACCCCTCGCACACAGCCGGTAGCTATCATGGCCACCGCTGCCACCACGACCGCTGTCACCGGAGCGATGGGTATCACATCCCACGCCATGCACACCACCATCAGCAGCATGATGACGCCGGCAAGAGGGGCCTTATAGTCAAGCGTCACGCGTGAGGCCTGCTCCGAAGGCCGTCCGATGACCACCCACTCCTTCCCGTCGAGGCGGCCCAGGCGCTCCATGTGCTTCCACGGGCCTTGCACCAGGAGTATGTCGGAAGCCTGCAGGCGCCGGTGCTTGATGTGGTCGAGCAGATAGGTGTCCTGCCGGCGTATGCCCAGGATGTTGAGCCCGTAGGTCTGTCTGAAGTCTGCCTCCTCTACAGTCTGCCCCACCACCGAGGCAGCCGGCAGCAGCAGGACCTCAGCCAGCCCTACGTCGTAGAAGTGGAGCATCGGCTCAGCCGCATCTTGGGCCGACTGCTTCAGTCCTTGCTCGGCGCAGAAGGTGGTCACGCGCTCGGCCGGCCCCGACACATACAACTCATCGCCGCCTTGCAAAGGCACATCGGCAAGGGCATACTGCTCCACCCTGTTGAGCACCCGCAGTCCCTGCATGCCCTGACGCCTTACCTCAATGATAGTGAGGCCGTAGCGGCGGTGCACATCCAGCTCACGCGGCGTGTAACCTATCACCGGCGAGTCGGGCGACACACTGACGCAGGCCATCCGGCGCTCAATGCTGTACTCCTTGGTCAGCTGGCGGAGCGTCTTGCCCACCGACCGTGCGTCGCGGGCGCTGCGATGGGCCAGGTATTTCTTAGAGAGCGGAAGCAGCACCACAATGCCGGCTGCCAGGCAGAGTATACCGATAGGGGTGAACGAGAAGAAGCCTAACGGTTCGTAACCTGCCTCCACCAGGGCATCACGCACGATGAGGTTGGGCGGAGTGCCTATGAGGGTGAGCATGCCGCCCAGGCTGCCGGCAAAGGCCAAGGGCATCAGCAGACGCGAGACGGGGATGCGGGCCCGGCGGGCCAGACTGACCACAATGGGGATCATGAGCGCCACGGTGCCGGTGTTGCTCACAAAAGCGCCCACAAAGGCCGTGGCGAGCATTAGCAGCACAAAGAGCCGCGTATCGTTGCTGCCGGCGAGGCCTACGATGGCGGCTCCCAAGCGCTTGGCTAAGCCCGTGCCGAAAATGCCACCACCCACCACAAAGAGCCCCGCCATCATGGCTACAAGCGGATGGGCAAAGCCTGACAGCGCTTCTTCGGGGGTGAGCACATTGAACAAGACGAGGGAAAGGGTGGCGCAGATGGCCACAAGGTCGGGACGTAACCGGCCGTAGGCAAAGAGTACGGCCGCTACAGCGAGAATGGTGAGGGTCGTGCACATAAGCTGATAATGACAAGACAAAAAGGATTCTCCACAACAGGCCGGCGATGCCTACAAACGCTGGCTGACGGTGTGGAGGTCACTCAAAGATAGCACAATATACGCACTCTCGCTACGCGAATGTACAACTTATAACAAGCAGCCCGCCTACATACCATATTATTAACTTGCAGATCAGCCACACCTCTCGTAGCTGACGCTGCACACGGCTCCGACGCGCGGCGCACTACTTTCCGGCGCATGGAGCTGCGGGTGGCGGAATGGTTATATCTATTGGTAGAAAATGCGGCATGTACATGTAGTTTGAACGGCATGTACATGTAGTTTGAACGAGATGTACATGTAGTTTTGACGGCATGTACATGTAGGAAAAACGGGATGTACATGTAGTTTTAACGGCATGTACATGTAGATAATTCACGGGGACACTCCCATGAACCGCGATGGCGGCCGTGCTTCTCGGCGCAGGGTGGCGTAGGCATGGGGCGGCGCACAACGTATGCCCCCGCTCATGTCCGGCTGCCCATCAGCAAGGGGGGCGGCGCGCAACGTATGGCGCGGCCGCTCCGGAGCCACAGACGAAAAGCCGGAAGCGTCTCCAAGCAAGGGAGATGCCTCCGGCAGAAGGTATGAAACGATCAAAAAAATTCTTTCACAGTGTGGCGACGGACGTGTAAGCCTCGTGGCTTCAAGCGCCCTCACCGGCTACGCGGGGCGGCTGCTTACTTGCGCGACGACTTGCTGTAGCCATAACCGTAGCCGTAGCCCTGACCATGGCCGTAGCCATAGCCGTAGCCGTAGCGATAGTTGCCGTAGCGGCTGCTCACATACTTGGTGCCATTGAGCAGGAGGGCCATATTCTTGTAAGTGTTCTCGTTGAAGAGGGTCTGCACTTCCTTGAGCAGACGACGGTCCATGAGTCCGGCGCGCACGACGAAGACGCTGGCGTCGACGAGCTTCTTGACAATGATGGTATCGGCCACGATGTCGATGGGCGGGCAGTCGAGAATGACGTAGTCGTAGCTGTCGCGCAGATGCTCAATGAGCGTAGTGAGACGGTCGCTGAGCAGGAGTTCCGTAGGATTGGGGGGCACGATGCCCACGGGGAGTATGTCGACGCCCTGGTGGATGGCGTCGTGCATGATGAGGCTCTCTACGTCGTCCTCTATGCCTCCAAGGTAGTGGCTGAGACCCTTCTTGGGCTGGTTGAGGATGTTGGAGAGGGAGCAGTGGCGCAGGTCGAGGTCGATGGCAATCACTCTCTTGTTCTTGAGGCCGATGGCCATGGCGAGGTTGGCGCTGATGAAGCTCTTACCGGAGCCGGCGTTGAAGCTGGTGAGCATGACCACCTTGGAGTTGGTGCCTATGCTGCCGAGGAAGTAGTCGAGCTTGGTGCGCAGTATGCGGAATGACTCGTTGATGAGGTCGCTGCTATTGGGCTCGACATAGATGAGGCGCTGAACGTTCTTCTTGAAGGGCTTCCACCACGGACGGTCTTGCATGAGGGCAGGTATTTCGCCGAGGAGGGGCAGGCCGAGCTGGTCGACGTCGGAGCGTCCGCGCACGGTGTAGTCGAAGTATTCTCTAAGGAAGAGGATGGAGATAGGTATGGCGAGGCCGATGCAGAAGGCGATGAGGAGGGTCTTCTGCTTATTGGGCCCGGAGGGTGCGTTGCTGCCTCTGGAGGGCTGTATGATGCGGGTGTTCCATGCGGTGAAGGTCTTGGAGAGCTCGTTCTCCTCACGCTTCTGGAGGAGGTAGATGTAGAGGGCTTCCTTCACCTTCTGCTGGCGTCCGACGGAGAGGAGCTGCTTGACCTGCTGAGGCGCGGTGGCAAGCTTCTTGTTGGTCTGTGTCTCGGTCTTCTCCCAAGCCTGCACCTGGGTGTTGAGCTGTGCGATAAGGTTGTCGAGAGAGTGGAGTATGGTGGTGCGCTGGAGGGCGAGGTCGGCGCTGATTTCCTGCACGGCGGGGGTATTCTCGCTGGAGTTCTTCAGCAGGGAGTTATACTCATTGACGCGGGCATTGTAGGCACCTATCATTTGCTCCACGCCGGTCTGCCCTATGCCTACATTGGTGGGCAGGTACTTGCCGGGGTGTGACATGTCGGCCAGGTACTTGCGTATGTAGGAAGCCATGGTAATCTGATTGTGAAGCGAGATGATGGCGTCATTGTTCTTTGCGCTCTCGCTCATATACATACTGGCGGCTGCGTCCACGTCGGGCAGGAGGGTGTTCGACTTATAATCGGAGATTTGCTGGTCTACGTCGCCGAGCTCCTTAGAGAGGTTGGCAAGGCGGTCAGTAATGAACTGGTAGGTAGACTCGGCCACGCGGTTGCGGTCTTTCATCCACTGCTCGTTGTATACCTCGATGAGCTTGTAGAGCACGTCGTCGGCCCGCTGGCGGCTGGCATCGGTGAGGGTGATGTCTAAGACGGTGCTCTCTTTGTCGACCAGGGCGATGTTGAGACGGCCGGAGTAGGAGCCGGCGATAGATTTCAGCGGATACTTGGTGACTACGATTTCGTCGGCGAAGTAGTTCTTGTCCCAGAACTCGGTGGCCTGGATGACTACCTTACCCACGGGCGTGCGTCCAATCGTGCCGAAGGCCACCACCTGGCTCTTCTCCACCAGGCCGTGGGAGGTGGAGAAGTCGTAGAGCTCGGCCGTCTTGTCCTTGCGCAGCTTCATCTTGAAGGAGCAGGATGACGTCTCGGGCATCTCGGGCAGCAGCAGCTTGACGGGCGATTTGTCGTAGAGCGGCACGTAGTGCAGGTCTTCCTTCACACTCATCTCGATGTCGGCATGTACACGCCGCACCGTCTCTTCCATGATGACGGGCGCGCTGAGAATAAGTATCTCGTTATTGATATTGGAGAGAGATTGGGTGATGCCCAGATCCTTGAACTCCTGCTGCAACGAACCGCCGCCTGAGTCGTCGTTCTTGATGAGGAGTGACGTACTGCGTGTGTACACCGGGGTAGTGCGCAAGAGGTGGAATGTAGCGGCACTCACACAAAGCACGACACTGAGCACAATCCAATACCAGTTGGCCAGCAGCACTATCATGAAGTCTTCTATCTTGAAGTCATTGTTGATCGTGAGCGGCATGTTAGAGGTTGAATTGTTGGGGGTGGTAGTTGCATTCATAGCTCGAATAATAATATTGATAGACCGATCTGATCTCTCACTGGGGAGGGACAGCGCCGGCCCGGGCTTAATCCCTCTGTGTCATAAGTAACTGTGAACAGGCTGGCAGAGCAGAGAGGTTTTTTATACTGCGGGATATATCACCTTGCAAATATAAGCAGATTTTTCTTGTGCACCTATTTTTCAAGAAGTAAGTATAAAATTTTTATAACGGAGCGGGCTTCCATGAGGCCACGTCCCCACATCGCGCCGTCGGCAGGAGGCAGGCTGGCGGGGTGTGGGGACGGTTGGCGAAGGGGGACGAGGAGGCCTTACTTGCCGAAGTCGAACTGCTCGAGCTTGAGCTGTCCGAGGCGGCCGAGCTGCGCCACGCTTTCCTTAAAGAAGTCGGTGGCGGAGTGGGCTGCCAGCGCCTCTGCGTCGGCCCAGGTCTCACAAATCATGAACACGTCGCCGCGGGTGGCGCTCTCAAATACGTCGTAGGCGATGCACCCTTCTTCGCCCTGCGAGTGGGCGGTGAGGGCGATGGCCACTTCCAAGGCGTCGGTATAGGCTTCTTCGTTGGCCTTAAAGAAACAATTGAGTCTAATCATGGGGGTAAATATTTAGTGGATGAATGGTTACGTGGAGTGGCATCCGCTGTCGGCAACGCCCGGCCCCATCTTGACCAGAGCCCGGCGGGCCAGCAGGGCACAGACAACAAACGAGCACACATCGCTCGCTGCCTGGCAGGCCACCAGCCCCGTGAGCCCGAACAGCGAGGGCAGCACAAACACCAGCGGGATAAAGAAGAGGCCACTGCGAGCGGCGGCGGCCAGATTGGCTGACACGGGGCGCCCGATGGTCTGCAAGAACATGTTGGTCAGCCCGATGGTGGGCAGCAGCACGAACGTCAGCATCTGCCAGCGCAGGGCAGCGGCGCCCACGCTGACCACCGAGGCCTCGTCGCGGAACAGCCGAATGAGCCCGGGGGCAAAGATAACACCTACCAGCGAACACGCCAAGAGGAAGTAGGTGCCTAAACGCACGCTGAAGAAAAACCCGGCTTTCACCCTGTCGTACAGCCCGGCCCCGTAGCAGAAGCCGCACAGGGGCTGGAAGCCTTGGCCCAGACCTACCACGGCGGCAAAGACCATCCAGCACACCCGCGACACCACGCTCATGCCGGCAATCGCTCCGTCGCCAAACTGGCTGGCGGCCACATTGAGCGCCATCACCGAGAGGCCGGACAGTCCCTGGCGCAGCAGCGACGGGGTGCCGCCGTTACATATCTCGCGAGCCAGCTGCCACGAGGGGCGGAACTGGCCCAGGCGGGGACGCAGGCCACCCCCCCGCCCTGACATGTACCATAGCAGCACGCAACTGACGGCCTGGCTGAGCACAGTGGCCAGCGCTGCCCCTCTCAGCCCCAGCCCCAGGGCGAAGATGAAGAGGGGGTCGAGCAGGAGGTTGAGCACAGCGCCGGTCAGTATGCCCACCAACGCATAGCCGGCGTTGCCCTGCAGGCGCATTTGGTTGTTGAGGGTGAGCGACGACGTGAGCAGCGGCGCGCCCCACAGCAGAAGGCCGAGATATTCCTCGGTGTAGGGCTGTATGGTGGCGGTGCTGCCCAGTGCGGCGCTCAACGGGCTCAGAAACGCATGCACGCCCAAGGCTACCGCCACGCCGCTCACAAAGCTGCACACGAGGCCCACCGCGCTCATCGTGAGTGCCTTGTCGCGATGGCGGGCACCCAGCTGCCGCGACATGTAGTTGCCTGAGCCGTGGCCGAAGAAGAAGCCCACCGCCTGCACCATGCTCATCACCGAGAACACAATGCCCACAGCCGCCGTGCTCTGTGTGTTGAGACGGCTCACAAAGTAGGTGTCGGCCAGGCTGTAGAGCGCCGTCACGAGCATGGACACTATCGTGGGCACGGCCATGGTGAGCACCACTCTCTCCACCGGGGCGGAGGTCAGGTAGCGGTAATTGTCGCGGGTTGGTCGCATAAGTGGGAGGTCGCGGGGGAGCGCCGCCTCGGACGGGCCGGGCCGCTGCGCTCGGGACAAGGGCAGAGCGGCGGGAGCGCCGTGTGCGCCCTACCCTTTCCCCTTATTTATCAGATAGATGCCGGTCGCGGCGAGAGCCACAGCCAGCACATACTTCCAGTAAAACGGCTCGCTCAGAAAGAGGCAGGACGTCAGCGCGCCCACCACGGGGATGAGGGAGTTGTAGATGGCTATCTTGCCAATGGGGTTGGTGAGCAGCAGGCGGTTGTATATCATAAACGAGACCGTGCTGATGAAGATGAGCGCCCCCAAGTAGAGCAGGCCGGCGGGGGTCACTTGCGGCAGCGCTCCATCCGTCACCAGGCCGCCCACCACCAGCAGCACCCCGCCGAGCGACAGGCTGATGCCGGTGCCGGTGAGCACATCGACCAGCCTGCACAGCCTGCGGGTCATGAGCGAGGCCACGGCGGAACACACGGCGTTGAGTATGATAAAGCCGTCGCCTAACCAGGTGAAGCCGCCGCTCTCTGCCCCGCCGAGGTTGAGGGCCAGTATGCCGGCCAAGCCCACCACGCAGCCGGCCACCTTGCGCCGGCCCATCCTGTCGCTCTTGAAGAAGATGCAGGCCAGGATGACCACGAGAAACACGCTCAGCGAGTTGAGTATGGCGGCCCGGGCGCCGGCGCTGTGCGACAGGCCGAAGTAGAAGAAGGCGTAGTGGAGGGTGGTGTTGAGCAGGGAGAACAGCACGATGAAGGGCCAGTCGCTCAGCCGCCGCACGCGGAAACTGCGCCCCATGCCTCGGGCCACGCCGAGGATAATCAGGCCGGAGATGAAGAAGCGCAGACCGGCGAACAGCATCTTGCCGCCAGTCATGGAGGCCGTCAGTCCAAAGGCGGTCATGCCTAACTTGATGAGCGGATAGGCCCAGCCCCACAACACGGCGGCCGTGAAGGCCAGCAGACCTACCCAGAAGGGATGGCTGAACAGGTGGTGAAGCCGGGAGCTGCCGGGCTGGGGGCTACAAAGCCCGCGCCACTGCCGGCGAAGGCCCGACAGCGATGTGGCAATGGTGGGGAGCACGTGGGTCATACCTTGAACATCACGGCAGGGCGCCACGGCCGTCTCGCCGAACGCTGCCCTGCCCTTGGGTTACACAATGGCGGCAAAGTTACAAACTTCCTCGCGCTCTCCGTCGCCTGCCGCGCCCATTTTGGCCCTATTCCCGCCGGGCCTTCCTTCGCCCGGGCCGCTGCTGCCCCATACAGCGGCGGCTTCCGCCTCCGGGCCTGTGTGGCGCTGAGGCGGAAGCCGTCCTTCCCCGTCCGTCGCAGCCGGGGTCAGCGGGGGGCTACGAACACGGCCACGCTGTCGGCCTCCGTCCGTGCCTTGAGCCAGAGGCCGAAGCGCCGCTGCTCATCGCCACTGAGCCGCTTGGCCTTCGCGGGGTGAACGATGGCGGCCACATACTGACACTGCGCCGTATCGCCAAGAGCCTCACTCACCCGGGTCAGCACGATGCTTTCCACCTGGGGGAAGAGCGTGGCGGCCTCGCGGCTTACCTGCACCGACAGCGGCACGTAGCGGGTGTAGCTCTCCAACTGCTCGTGCAGGTCGCTGACGCGCGCCGTCAGTTCGGCCACGCGCTTCTGGTCGTCGGCCTTGCTCGTGGCCACCTGCTTCAGCCGGCTCGTCAGCTCCAGCAGGCTGTCCGACTGCGCCCCCTGTATCAGCGTGAGGCGGTAGTCGCCTAAGCCGTAGAAGCTGAGCCGCCGCTCGGCCTCAGCCCGCTTGGAAGGCGTAATCTCCTTGCCCACAGCCACGATGCGCACCACCATCGAGTCGCGGTCTACGTCCTGGCTGATCACCTGCGTGCCGCTCTGCGACAGCTCGTTCTTCACAAACTTGCGCACATAGCTGTCCGACAGCCCGCGGCGCACAATGCCTAAGGTCATCACGGTGGCCGGCACCATCGTCAGCACCACCACCGTCCATATTATCTGCTTGGCTCGCGTGGCACGTTCAGCAGAGATGAACTGCCGCTTCGGAAAGCGCATGAGCCTCACCCCAAGATAGGTGCTGATGGTGATGAACACGGTGTTGATGAAGAAGAGGTAAAACGCACCCAGGAAGTAGAGCACATTGCCCGTCGCCAGCCCGAAGCCGGCCGTGCACAGCGGCGGCATCAAGGCTGTGGCTATGGCCACACCGGGAATGACGTTCCCCTTGCCCCGCGTACACAGCGCCGTGATGCCGGCGGCACCGCCGAAGGTAGCTATCAGCACGTCGTAGATGGTGGGCGACGTGCGTGCCAGCAGCTCTGACTGGGCTTCGTCCAACGGGGTGACCAAGAAGTAGACCATCGCCGTCAACACACTGATGAGCGTGGCCACGGCGAAGTTACGGCCGGCCTTCCTGAACAGCTCGATGTCGTTGATGCCGATGGCCAGACCCATGCCGATGATGGGCCCCATGAGGGGCGAGATGAGCATGGCGCCTATGATGACAGCCGTGGAGTTGACGTTGAGCCCGAGAGAGGCGATGAAGATGGCGAAGATGAGCACCCACAGGTTGGCGCCGCGGAAGCTCACTCCCTGGCTGATCTGCTCCACCACCGCCTGGCGGTCTTCCATGTCGGGCAGCAGGTTGAAGTACTCGGAGATGGTCTTCCTCAATGTGTCGAAGTGCAAGGTCATAACGATATGGATAAGGTGGTACCGCCACGGGCGGCCGCGGCAAATATCGTAAATTTCGCTCGGCGGCCACGCCCTCTTGTCTCTTTTTCTCCATTTTCTCCATGTCCGCCGCCATTTTTTCACGGCATGTCCCCTCTGCAACGGCCGGACGCGGCGGCCCTCTCTGCGAAGCGGAGCGATGGTTTCAAGGGGCAGTGCGCGCAGGGCGCTATGGACCTGGAGGTTCGGCTTGGGGAAAGCGACATGGAAGTGCTTGCAGCAGAAAAGGGGTGACGGCTTGGGCATTCCTACTTGTACATCCCGTTCGAACTACATGTACATGCAGGAAAAACTACATGTACATCCCGTTAAAACTACATGTACATGCAGGAAAAACTACATGTACATCCAGAAAAAACTACATGTACATCCAGAAAAAACTACATGTACATCTAAGAAAAACTACATGTACATCCCGTTAAAACTACATGTACATGCCGTTCGAACTACATGTACATCTAAGAAATTCTACATGTACATGCCGTCGCCCCTTCATGTACATGGAAGATGTTTTGCGGAGCATCTATGAATAGTCTCTCTGTGGCAATGGTTTATTTACAGGTAACTATAAATAGATATTCTGCTCCTCAGAATATTCTCTCCGCAGCTCAGAACAATGCAATGCCTCCTCCACGCCGCGGCAGCCCCCTCTACCCTCACTTCTCGCCCTCGCCTTTTACATTTAGAAGTTCGGGAAATCCACTTGTCATCGCGCATGCCTCTCGTAACTGCCTGACGTTCTGCCCATTCTGATGCGCGACAATCGTCCTTCATCGCGCTTTCCTCGCGCACGAAGCTGAGCGGCGGCGGCGCTGCGTATGGGCCGGCGCAAAAGGCGGTGAAAAGCGGACAAGTGCATGTACGATAATCGCCTCCCTATCGCACATGGCAAATTCCTAGCTCACAGCCTTTTACAAAGAGCATGAACGATAACAGGCATTTCCCCCACTTTCCGCCGAAGCGCGGGCGTGGGCGCGCGGGTATCTTTTATAGTGCGTCGCTCGCCTTCCATGCACCTGTCATCTAATCAATAACAACCGCCCCAAGCCATTTATACCCCCAAACACCTACCCTCAAACTGCTGCGGGACACCACGAGCCTGCACCTAACCGGCAAAGATCGGCACCCGACAGCCCCAAAGCGTTGCGCACCATATATCGTCCACACAAGACAAATCACTCACCATCACCCCGACCAATGTGCCCGTCCCCCCGCCGGGCAGGGGATAGAAGGGGAACCCGTTTAAATAGGGCTCACGTCCCATCCTATAATCTCCGCTCCCTTCAGGAGCACTTTCCCAATGGCGAAATGTACATATACACATGACCGCGGGCATCACGCCCATGCTGGCATAGACGTGTAACCATCGCCACGGGCATGATTGTAATATCGGCATACACCTGCATCCTTCGCCACGGTCATGTTCACAATGATCACAAGCTCAATGTATATATCTGCACGCATGCACCAAACGACAAATATAACGTGGCCCACCTCCCAATGCAGCGGGGCCTGGTCTGCACGCATGCACCTAAGGGCATATATAACATGGGCAAACTCCCAATGCAGCGGGGCCTGGTCTGCACGCATACACCTAATGGGACAAATAACCCAGGGGAGCACCCACCCTACCTACCACGCCCCTCCCCCCACTCACCGCGCCCCGAAAGGGCAAAGCTCAACATAAAACGCCCTCCTCATCACACATTTAACCACAAAGAAATACCAACACGCACATCCCCGAATAGCGAGAACCATAGACACCGCACGAAAACAACTCTTGAACATCGTCTGCACGCATGTCCCTGAAGGCATATACAACGTGGGCCACCTTCCATTGCAGCGGGGCATGGTCTGCACGCATGCACCTGAAGGGGCAAACAACCCGAGGGAGCACTCACCCTGCCAACCACGCCCCTCCCCCCCACTCACCGCGCCCCGAAAGGGCGAGGCTCAACATAAAACGCCCTCCTCATCACACATTTAACCACAAAGAAATACCAACACGCACATCCCCGAATAGCGAGAACCATAGACACCGCACGAAAACAACTCTTGAACATCGTCTGCACGCATGTCCCTGAAGGCATATACAACGTGGGCCACCTCCCATTGCAGCGGGGCCAGGTCTGCACGCATGCACCTGAAGGGGCAAATAACCCAGGGAAGCACTCACCCTGCCAACCACGCCCCTCCCCCCACTCACCGCGCCCCGAAAGGGCAAAGCTCAACATAAAACGCCCTCCTCATCACACATTTAACCACA
>CAMAMB010000043.1 GCA_945836755.1 uncultured Bacteroidales bacterium | reverse complement strand
ATGTACATCTAGTTTTTTCTACATGTACATCTAGTTTTTCCTACATGTACATCTAGTTTTTCCTACATGTACATCCAGTTTTTTCTACATGTACATCCAGTTTTTTCTACATGTACATCCCGTTCATCCGGCATGTACCCATGGCACCGGCTTCCACGCCGTCACCCCCCCTGTGTGGCAGCACGAGACCTTGTCACCTTAATTAAAGTATTTGCCCCCCTTGACCTTAGCGGCGAGCCTCGTGGTGGCTACATTTGGAGCGCGTCAGGGAACTCGTGCAGTATACATCGGCCAATTATCCGGAAGTGCTCACAGCCCGGCAGGCCCTGCTCAATGCCCGTCTCACACTGGTGCTCGACACCTCCGACCGCATGGTGGCGGCTGTCCGGCTGTACCATGCGCTCGGTGGAGGGGTCTGAGACGGGGCGGAGGCCATGAAAGGAAAACGCCCCCGCCCCTCAGTCGAAACTGATATAGGGGCGAAGGCGTGTGATGTCGCTTGTCGTGAAGGCTTCCTTGTAGAGGCTGAGGTCTTGCCACGACCTCAGCGGCCCGAACTGGCGTATGTGGTTGACGATGACCTTGGTCTGCTCGTAGCTGATATAGGGATGGCGCACGATGGCCTTGAAGTCGGCGTGGTTGATGCGGAGCAGCCGTGGGCAGACAGGTTCTTCTAACTTGAACCACCTGCCGACGTCGGCGGGCAGCCCTTCCACCTCGTCTATCTGGCTAAGGCTGACGAAGCCTCCAAGGCGCTCGCGATAACTGACTATCTTGGAGGCATAGTAGGAACCTATGCCGGGTATGCCTTTAAGCTGGGTGGTGTCGGCGCCGTTGAGCGAGAGCACCGTGCCCTCGGGCCACTTCTCGACAGGCTTGTGGGCAGGGGCTCCACCCTCTGTGCCGGACCTGCCAAGGTCTCTGCCAAGTGCAGCAGCGGCCGGGGTGACATCGTCAGGGTGGATGCGTAGGTATGGCCGAAGCCGTCGGAAGTCGGCCTCGCTCAGGCCGTAGAGGCGGCGGAAGTCGTCGGGCGAGCGCCATATGCCGCCCTTGGCCCGGTACTTCATCATGTTGTCCACCTGCCAGGGCTGTAAGCCTATGCGTAGCAGCTTCTCCGCCGGGTCGCGGTTAGGGT
Source organism: uncultured Bacteroidales bacterium (assembly GCA_945836755.1). Lineage (GTDB taxonomy): Bacteria > Bacteroidota > Bacteroidia > Bacteroidales > Bacteroidaceae > Alloprevotella. Next base: position 20,278 of record CAMAMB010000043.1, on the reverse strand, counting down.
CGAAGGGCTCCGGACGCCAGTGGCTCGAACTCTCATACCGGGCCGCCCGCTTGAGAGAGTCGGCGCGGCAGGCGGTCTCAAAGGCCTTTAAGCTGTCGGCCAGCGCAGCGGGGAGCGATACGTCCGGCTCGCTCTGACGGCCCTTCCACCACCACGCCATGACGGCTGCCGCGGCGATGATGCACAGGGAGATGCAGAGGGAGTAGCTGTCGGTCTTACGCATGAAGTTGGGGAAGTGGTCTGTGGCCTCAGCGAATGGCGTCGTCGTGTAGGCGGGGCGCATAGTCGAAGTACCACCAGTAGGTGTTGCCGTACGAGCGGCGTGTGAGGTTGTAGCGCACGTCGGGGGCGGCTATGGTGTCGCCCATCTCTGAGTAGTTGCGGTAGTTCTCTTCGATGGCCGGGTCTTCATAGCGTACTATGGGGTGGGCGCGGCGTGCCTTGTACATGATCATGGCCTGCGCGTAGTAGGTGGGGAGGGTATGGCTCTCTATCTGCAACTTATAAAAGACGCGGAGGGCCGCGGCGAAGGCGTCAATCTGACGCTCGAGAAGCAGGGCGCAAAGGTAATAGTCGGCGGCAGCACCGGGATGAAGGCCTGCCTGATGGGCCGCGCGCTGAAAGTATGCCAATGGCTTCTCCTGCGTCTGCTGCTGCGCCCCAAGCAAGGCTTGCAGACGGTCAGAGGAAAAGGTGTACTGCTGCTGCACATCGTCAGGAAGCAGCAGGAGCGCGCTGCCACCGGTAGGGGGTACGGGCTGCTCAAATATCTTACTGCCCAAGCAGGTGCTGTCTGACGTCATGAGGTAACAGCGCAGGGCGAAGAGACGAGGCGAAGTGGCTAACGACTTCTCACCCACTTGATAAGCTTGCTCGGGATGGGGGCTGCCGAGGTGGTAGGCAGTGCGCAACTCGTAGTGGGTGACGTCGGTGGCTGCCGCTCCTATCCCCATCAACAGGCCTACGGCTATGAGGTGAATCAGAGGGACTACATGCCACGTCCACCAACGTCTCGTCCTGGTAATCGAGCGTAGGAAGAAGCGGATGAGTATCACCCTCACCACTCCGTAGATGAGCAGGCTGGCTATCAGCAGTTTCACTATGTAGGCGAACGTGCAAAAGGGCCAGCTGACGAGGACGGTGGCGAGGAAGGCCGTGGCCATCATGCCGGGGAAGTAGGGGGGAGTGCCTCGATGCAGAAAGCCGTAGCGCCCATGCTGCGAAGAAATGGCTGTACGCTCACGCCTGCCGCGTATCCTGCCGACTGCCATCTCTATCAGCAGGAGCGTGAGGGTGGCGGCTATGGCCCAGAGCCAGGGGAAGTAGGGCACGGGACGGCCACAAGCGCGGCTGAAGATGTAAGTCAGCACATCGCCCTGGGAGAACCCCAGGAAGAGATAGACGAACAGGGAGAAGAAAACGCGGTAGAGCATAGTGTGAATAGGGGGATGTGGGGTGCGTGACGTAACCGGTATGGAGTCGGCGCGCTGAGGATGGGCCGCTCTGCACGCACCTTGCGGACGGTGCTCGGGCACACCATAAATACAGCATGGCTTATAAGGGTTGGCAGGGCCGGCATTGGGCGTCGTCTGCTAAACCTTATAAGCCACGTAGTGAGGTGCTTGCATCTTCTGTCATACGCGCTGACAACCTCTGCAAATCTTGCAATCTGAGCCGGCTGTAGGTGTGTTACAGCTCGGTGGCGTGTGCCATTTTCTCCATGGGCCGGGAGTGGGTGCCTGCTTACTGGGCGGGGGCGGCAGGTGCTGCGGGGGCGGCAGGTGCTGCGGGAGCGGCCGGAGCTGTGGGGGCTGCGGGCGAGGCGGTGATGGCTACGCTGGTCTCTTCGCTGGCGCGGGGAGCAAAAAATACGGAGGCCACGGAGAATACAACGAGCAGGGCTGCCAGCGTCCAGGTGGTCTTCTCGACCACGTCGGTTGTCTTTCTCACGCCCATAATCTGGTTGGAAGCTGCAAAGTTTGAGGCGAGACCGCCACCCTTCGACTCCTGAATGAGGACTACCAAAGAGAGGAGGACTGCCACGATGACAGCCAGGATAACTAAGACAGAATACATGATATACTAATGATTTTGATGATTTTGGTTGATAATCAGCTTCTGGAGGAAGCGAATTTGGTCTGCAAAGTAAGCACTTTTTTTTGGATTATTCAAACTTACCTTGCGGATTATTTCAAGGGCCTTCTCGTAGCGTTGCTGCTTGATGTAGATCTTGGCCAGTGTCATGGTGAGGTAGCCGTCGTCGTTGACGGTGTCGGTCTCTTCTTCCTCGGCCTCAATTTCGGGCTTGAAGGTGGGTTCTTCTCTGAGCTGCGGGCGTGAGGGTGAGCTTTCCATGTAGCCGTCTATGAGCTGGACGCTGCGGTTGGGGGCGTGGGTGGCGTCGGTTGCTTCTCCGGTGTCGGCGTCGTCCATCTCGAGCAGGAAGGCTGCGTAGTCGGTCGTGGCGTCGGCTGCCGTGGGCTTGCGTCGTGGTGCGGTGGTGGGTTCGTCGGCTGTGCGCAAGAAGTCGTCGATGAGTGAGACGGTGCGCGACACGCCGGCCGGCCGGGGGTGCAAGGGCTGGGGCGCCGGCTTGATTTCATAGTTGTCGGCCTCGACCATCTGGAAGAGTATCTTGCGGTCGGGCAGGTAGAAGGCCGCTCGCCGCAGCTCCTCGCCAAACTGGGCATCGTGCAGCAGGAAGAGGTTGCGCAGCAGCAGTATGCGGGCCGTCTGGTAGTAAGGATACTTGGCTACCAGTTCGCGCAGACCGAGCAGCGTCTCCTTGTTGAGCTGCTCAGGGTGGCGTGAAAGTTCGGCTATGCGGATGTCCATGGGGAGGGGTGGGAGAGAGGGGTGGAGCGTGGTGAGGGCCGTGGGAATGCCTGTCGGTGTGGGCTTCGGCCGCGGGGCGGTGGGGTGGGGAGGGGTGGAGCTGCTGCGGGCTACCAGTCGGCTACAGTGGCATTGAACACCTGGTCGCAGAGGTCCTTGCACATTTCGGTCACAAGGGTCTCTTGCACGGCGGCCAGCTGCTGCGACGAGTCGTACTGGGTGTTGGCCGTAAACTGCTTCTCCCAAGTCTGGCCCGACTTGTTGTTTCGGAAGCGTATGTTGACCGTCATGCGGAGCTGCACCTGTGAGGCAAAGCCGTCGGCCGAGATAGACTTGTTGAACTGGTCGTAAGCGATGATTTCGCCGGCCACGTGCAGGTCGCCGCCCCTTTTTACTAATCTCAGGCGCGTCTGGCTGGCATACTGGTCCTGCAGGCGGTTGTTGAACAGGGCTTCCATGGGAGCCCAGCCGTAGGGGGCGCGGTTGACAATCTTGTCTATCTGGATGGTCTTGATGACGTTGTAGTCTATGTTGGTGCCGGTGAATTTGTACGATATGCAGCCTGCCACCATGAGGCAGAGCCACGTGGCGGCAATGAGGGGGCTGATGAGGTGACGTAGGGCGGTGGGGCGTGTCATCGTGGTAGGGATGGGTGGAGGGGTGGGGGTGAGGTGGCCGACGGTCGGCTACTCCAGCCCGTACTCCTTGATCTTGCGGTAGAGCGTCCGCTCTGAGATGCCGAGGCTGTCGGCGGCGGCTTTGCGGCGTCCGTTGTGGGCGGCCAGGGCGCGGCGTATCATGCTGACCTCGACGGCTTCGAGCGATTGGTCTGTGGACGGGGCGCCGGGCGTCTCTGTCGGCCCTGCCTTGTGGGGCGTGAGGGCTTCTTCGTCTTTCACTTCCTCGGCGTCGTAGTAGGCTTCATCGTCTGAGGCTTCAAACTGTTTGGCCGGGGCTTTTTCGTAGACGATGCGCCGCTTGTCGGCTTCGCTGTTCAGCGACGTGGCGTGGGCTTCGTCCTTCTCTCTGACTATGCGCTTGAGTTCCGACACGTCGCGGCGCAGGTCGAAGAGTATCTGGTAGAGTATCTCGCGCTCGTTCTCGAAGCTGTGTTCTTTCTTGGCCTCGTTGACGGCCACCAGCTGGCTGTGCACGTTGGCGGGGGGCAGGTAGCGGCTCAGGGTAGTGCTGTCTATCTCCCGCTCCTCTGCTGTCACGCTCATGTTTTCCGTCACGTTCTTGAGCTGGCGCACATTGCCGGGCCATGGGTAGGCCACGAGCAGGCGGCGGGCCTCGTCGGTGAGCCGCACGGGGGGCATCTTGTACTTCTCGCTCATGTCGAGGGCGAATTTGCGGAAGAGCAGCGCGGCGTCTTCACCGCGTTCGCGCAGGGCAGGCACGCTGATGCTGATGGTGTTGAGCCGGTAGTAGAGGTCTTCGCGGAACTTGCCGTCGGCGATGGCCTTTTCCATGTTGACGTTGGTGGCTGCCACTATGCGTACGTCGGTCTTGCGCACCTGGCTCGAGCCTACACGGATGTACTCACCCGTCTCCAGCACGCGGAGCAGGCGGGCCTGCGTCGAGAGGGGCAGCTCGCCCACTTCGTCCAAGAAGAGCGTACCTCCGTTGGCGGCTGCAAAGTAGCCTTCGCGCTGGTCTACGGCGCCGGTAAAGGCGCCCTTCTCATGGCCGAAGAGCTCGGAGTCGATGGTGCCCTCGGGGATGGCGCCGCAGTTGACCGCAAAATACTTCTTACCCTTGCGCAGGCTATGGTCATGTATGATGCGTGGAAACACTTCCTTGCCCACGCCGTTCTCGCCTGTCACTAAGACCGAGAGGTCGACGGGGGCTATTTTCAGCGCTATTTCCAGTGCACGGTTCAGCTCGTCGCAGTTGCCCACGACGCCGTAGCGCTGCTTGAGCGGTTGCAAGGCGTTGTTGTCCATAGCGGCAAAGTTAAGTTATTTTGGTCAGCAGTGAAGCCTTTAGGCCACTGATTTATCATCGCGGCGTTTCGGGCCGAGGCCGCGGGGCATGGCGTGGGCGGCGCCACAGGTGCGGGTGCCTACTGTATCTCGTCGCTGCTGATGCCCAAGGCTGAGAGCAGCGAGTAGCCCAGTATCTCCTGGCTGAAGCCGCGGCCCGTGAGGGGCTCCATGGCCAGCAGGGTGATGTCCTTGCCTTCGGTCTGTGCGCATATCTGCTTGACCTTCTCGCCGTAAGCGTCCATGTCGCCCACCACGGTGACGCTCTTTGGGGCCTTGTGGTGGCAGAGCATTTCGAGCGACTGTATGAAGAAGGTCTCCCTGCTTACCACCTCCTCGGCCTTGAAGGCGAAGAGGTGCCAGCTGCCTATGCGGTCGTCGAAGTGCAGGCCGTGGATGTCGGCCTCGAAGAGCGAAGGGCTGAAGTTGGCCAGGCGGTCGCGCTGACCGCTGTAGATGAAGTGGGCGTGTATCTCGCCGGCTCCGGGACGCAGACCGCTGTCGAGGGCTACGCAGTTGAGCCAGTGGCAGAGGTCGGCCTGGGGAATGCGGCGCCCTATCATGCGCTCGAAGTTGACTATGAGGTCGAAGGCCACGCGGTCGATGTAGTCGGCGTCGGTCAGTATGATGTGGGGGGCGATGAGGCTTTGGTGGGTGTCGGTTACGGAGGTCATGGATGGGGTGGGGGATGTGGGTGACACGGTGTGTGGACGGACGCGGAGAGCATGGGCGGCCCGTGGCGGCGTTACTCGTCGAGGTCGAAGGCTTCTTCTATAAACTGGGGCACCTCGGCGGCGAAGTCGTCGAGGGCGCGGCGGTCTTTCTTCGTGGGTCGGCCGGTGCCTTTGGCGCGTCCCACAAAGCCGCTGATGCGCTGCATTTCGAGCAACTCGTACTGGTCGGGCCGGGTGATGTTCTCCACCACTTCGGGCAGCAGCTTGGCTCCCACCCGCTTCTCGATGGCCTGCTTGATGAGGTAGGTGTAGGTGATGGGCGACTTCTTGACGCTGACCTCATCGCCTTCTTTCACAGTGCGCGAGGGCTTCGCGAGGGCGCCGTTGATGCTCACACGCCCATTCTTGCAGGCGTCGGCAGCGAGGCTGCGCGTCTTGTAGATGCGGGCAGCCCAGAGCCATTTGTCTATGCGTGCTTCCATCGTCGGGACTACTTGTTGTTAAACTGGTTCATGGCCACCTGCAACCCTGCCAGGCAGAACGTCTTGACGGCCTCGCCGGCCAGCTCGAGGCGCTCGTCCATCGTGGTGAGGTCGTCGGCTGAAAACTCGCCCAGTACGTAGTCCACCTGGCCGCCACGCGGAAAGTCATTGCCTATGCCGAACCGCAGACGGGCATACTGGTTCGTGCCGAGCACGGAGGTGATGTGGCGAAGCCCGTTGTGGCCCGCCTCGCTGCCCCCGGGCTTCAGACGCAGTTTGCCGAAGGGGAGGGCAAGGTCGTCGACCACTACGAGCAGGCGCTCCAGGGGGATGTTCTTCTCCTTCATCCAGTAGCGCACGGCGTTTCCCGAGAGATTCATGTAGGTGGATGGCTTCAGCAGGATCAGCGTCTGGTTCTTGACCTTCAGGGTACTGACAAAGCCATAACGCTTGTCGTCAAACACAAGATTGGACGCTCCCGCGAGAGCGTCCAATACTCGAAATCCTATGTTGTGGCGGGTGCGGGCATACTCGTCGCCGATGTTGCCCAGCCCCACAATCAGGTAATTCATCTGTAGACGGTAGGTGTGACAGATTAGGCATTCTTGGCGGCTGCGGCAGCAGCACCCATGGCGGCACGGGTCATCTTGACGGTGCAGACGATAACCTCCTTGCGGGTCACAATCTCGAGGTTGTCGTAGCTGAGCTTGCCGGCGTTGATGCTCTTGCCGAGCTGGAGGGTCGTCACGTCCACTTCGAGCTTCTCGGGAATGTTGGCGTAAAGACCGCGCACCTGGAGCTTGCGTATCATCATCATCAGACGGCCACCGGCGCGTACACCTTCAGCAAGACCCTTAGCCACAATGGGCACACCCATCACGATGGGCTTCTCGGGAGTTACTTCGTAGAAGTCCATGTGGAGTACATTGTCCTTTACAGGGTGGAACTGGGTCTCCTTGACCACAGCCTTGTGCTCTTCGCCGTCTACGCTGATGTTGACGAGATAGATGTCGGGAGAGTAGATTATCTTGTTAATCTGCTTCTCAGATACTTCGAAGTGAAGAGCTACGGGGCTACCCTGCTCGTCCTTCTTCTCACCATAGAGCACGCAGGGCACATTGCCTGCTGCACGTACGGCCTTGGTGGCCTTCTTACCGAGGTCGGCACGCTTGGCGCCTTCGATTGAAATCTCTTTCATACTTGATTTGTGAATGAATTGTGTTACTCTAAACTAAGTGGTTGTCGCTTAATTCGCCATCACACGTAGGGCTCGCAGCCTTACAGTTAGACAAATCGGCCGCAAAGATACAACTTTTTCTCCCGATTTGCAAGACCCTCTCCCACCTTTTTGATGGTAGGCCCACATGCCGAGTTTCCCGCCCGTAGCTTGCGCGGCCATGGGTTACATGCCGAGCCTACCTGCCGTGGCTTGCGCGGAATTGTATCACACATTGCGCCTCCCGGCTGTAGCTTCGCGGCGATGGGGCACACATTGCGCCGGTGGCGTCGACGCGTCCACCTGTTGCCATGCCCCTCTACATCTCGCCGCCGCTCACCCGGACGCACCGCCGGCAGTGGGTGCGCCGCGCCGCCTCGCTCCGCCCGAAAAGCCTGCGGCCGCTCCCTCCCATGCCTATCCGTCCGGACCTCATTGTGCCACTCTCCCATCTTGCTGTCTGGCGCATCCCTCTATATATAGGTATCGCGCGCACGCGCGCGTGTACGTAAAGGGAGTAGCGGGGTGCAGCTTGTCAGTACGTATCGCAAGTGGCAGGTTATCAATATGCTGCAAATAATGTGCACGATAACGAGCCACGCCTCTTCAACCTTCAAGTGCCTATGGCGGTCGTTCTTCCGCCCCGTCACAAGCGGATGAGAGATGCTATTTACCCTTGCCTCTCATCCTACATGTACATGCCGTTAAAACTACATGTACATCTAAGATTTTCTACATGTACATGCCGTTCGACCTACATGTACATGTCGTTAAAACTACATGTACATCTAAGATTTTCTACATGTACATGCCGTTCGACCTACATGTACATGTCGTTAAAACTACATGTACATCTAAGATTTTCTACATGTGCATGCCGTACGACCTACATGTACATGCCGTTACAGCTGTATACATATAGAAGTTTCTCTACATGTATATTCATTTCTTTGCACGCCTTAAAGATATCGCCGCCAGACATGAGCTGTCACCGGGAACCATGCAAGTGCTTCACGTAACGCCTTCCCTTCATATTGTCGTGAGAGACCGGTGGCCCAACCAGGCAGCCGGCCTCCACCAACCTCCTCCCCGGCTATCTCTCCACGCAGCCGGCCCCACCGACATGCCCCGAGATAAAAAAGTGGCCCGATTATTTGGTCAGCCCTCATATCCTCATTATCTTTGCACCGACTTAAACAAATACACCCTACGGAGAGATGGTAGAGTGGTCGATTACAACGGTCTTGAAAACCGTCGTACCGAGAGGTACCGGGGGTTCGAATCCCTCTCTCTCCGCCAAGTTTAATTTAAACCCGCTGATTTTCAGCGGGTTTTGCTTTTTAGGCGAGAGGTAGTCCCCAAAAGTAGTCCCCGAAGTAGTTATTTTGCGCTATTTTGAGGGCAGGCTTTCACCGAAAGTCCAGCCTCCTTTAAGATGTCATTTATCCGGAATCTATCATCGTCTTTGACTATTTTATAAATGTTTGGAGAATTATCAAAAGTTTTTAAACTTATCTCTCCGTATGAAAGTTTTGTTGACTGTCGGTCACGCCTGAATCTGAAAGCTTTTACTATTTCACGCACCAAATTGGATGGCCACGGGTGAGGCTGTCTATAAAGAACATGCACAAAATATTTAAAGCTCTGCCAGTTGCCGATCCATCGTATCGGTTTAGAGAAGTCTTCATTCGCAATATTAAAAGCTTGGGAAGAATTGCGCAGGAAGAAATAGCAAAACCGTTTTATATCTTTAGCATGTATATACGGCACCATTGAAGGTTTATCAATTTTTTTCGTACAAGCCAGCATCTCTGCTATACTGACCATTGTCTTATAATCAATATTCGGAGAATCCGGAGCAAAATACTGCCGGTAATCTTCAATGGAAGAAATTTCCGGAGCAGTGGTCTTCGGCTCAGAATATGACATTATCTCATCTCGCTCAAGAACTTTTTTCCGAGAAATCTTGCTCCATCTCAATGCAAGGTGAATAATATGCTGAGTCGGACAAACCTCCTTACCGTTCACAGTAAAAACAGTCATCTTTTCCGGATTGATTATTTCGTTTGCAATTTCTTTTTCTTCTTGTGACAGATCATCCCATATTCGGCGCATATTATAAACCAGCATGCAGAAAAATCGCTTTGCTATTATCTCCCAAAGATAATAAGAATAATTGTTCATGATATACTCATGAATTTCAGCATTGTATTTATCTTCTGCAAGTTCCATGAGCGCTTCCACCATCTTATATGTAAAATCGTAGTTAGCAATCTCAAAATCAGGTTCCAAAGAAACATCTGTAATAAGTGATTTCGCAGCAAATGTATATGCCCGAGTGTCAAGATTGTCCTCCAGTTCAGATAATGACTTTGAGGATTCTATTTGTCGTAAGACACTTTTAGTCCTGGTAAAAGCCTTCAAGACCCGCTTATTCAGGTTTAATCGTGAAAAATAACTTGTATATGCAGCCAAATCATTTAATTTGATATAACTCAATAAATTCTGAGCATCGGCTGTATTTCCACATATAGTATAACATATACTCTTCGCGGAATCGAATGGAATAGCTGTCAGCACGTCATAGGTCTCATACGGGGAAGAATCTTCAATCTGATGCTCATTAAAGACCATACTCGCCTTGAAAAATTCAGAGATGTGACGCTCACTATACAGAATTGAGACTCTCGTGTAAGGAATAGCCACATTCTGCATAAAGCGACAGAACCATCTTCCATAAATATAGAAGTTTGACACGTCCGCAGGGAGCTTGCCTTTGTCTTCATCTGACAGAGGGGATACCAGTTCCTCATCAGACACTGGCAATTTGGCTTTCTCTACCTCATTCCAGTATTGTATATCCAAAGATAATTTATCCATAATCTTAGTTTACTTGCTCGAAAGTGATGGACAATGATATTCAGTAAGTTGAGATAACGTGTTCCAAATATGAAAACATTATTCTCAATTCATATCTATGCTTATCCATTGTTATCTATGAGGCTATGTATTATCTATGAGTTCTGATTTGACAGTTGTAACTTTGTCTTAATGGAAGCACAGGCATTAGTTATTGAAGAGATTGATGCCGGCGTGGTCTTTTACGAGTTTGCCGAAATCACTGATGACTTGATCTGCTTCTTTCTGTGAAGCGAAACGTTGCATTGGATAACGTTTCGTTATAGACCAATGGCCCTTTTCATTCTTATATACACATACATCCTTGCTCTGTGCCAGGAATTTATGAAGAAATGCCTCGTAGTTGTCCTCAACTTCATCCCTTAGCCATGCATTCCAACCCGCAGTGAATATCAGATAGGAGTTCGATTCATTAGCCGGGAGGAAAGTGGAGATGTCTGTAGGTGACGGATTGTTTGCCATAGATCTGTAGAAACCGTCATCTGAGACTTGTATTACAGACATTTCGATTGTTTTACGTTCAATTTTTGCTTGTCCGAAATAAAACTCAAACATATAGTTGTACATGAAATCCCATGACCACATATCTTTCCACACAGACAGGTTTGCATAGTCTCTATCAGGACAATCCCGCCTGGTATGTATGATGTCAGAGTAACGTTTTACGCCCCACATATCGGTATAAGGCGTGTGTTCACGTATATAGTTTATAATGTCGAGCACACGAGATTGATAACGTGCCAGAAGTCTGAACGCGTTTCGGACGTCGGTGAATGCGTTGTCGAGTTCTTTGCTCATCTGAAAAAGCTTTTAAAAGTTGTGAATGAGTAAGGTGATATCAGTGGTTTGGCGGTCTTTATTCCATCGAACCAGTGGATGTTGTAGACACCGTTGATATTGAAAGCCAGCTCAGTAAGATTGAGTATTCGCAAAACTGATGATAAAATATTGGGAATCATCGGCGGTGCTTCATATTCATCACGCATCTTTGAGACCTGAATAAGGACTGAGAGCCACGTGCATTTATTGACAGCTACGCCATCTGACAAAGCAATAATTTCGGTGGCCTTTTCCGCATTGCCGCCCACTGCAATGAAGTACACCGGCTTTTCGTTACCGTATTCATTGGAGTAAGCGGTGATTTCATTTTTCCACTGCTGTGAGTATTGCCCAGAATTATCACTGAATTTAGCTTCAATAATCAAATCAAAGGCCTGAAATCGTATGAAGAGATCCGGTTCAACAAGAATAGAGTTGCTGGTGTCCGAGGCATCCCAGTGAGGCCAAAATTGATAATCTTCGATTTGTCCGGCTACTAATGGCAGATTCTCATTATCAAAACAGGCCGTGCGCAATACGCTCCAGAATAATTCATCCGGAAGCATGAGCATAGTCTCAAAAACCGAAGATGTCTTCGGGTCTTCGTAAGTATCTTTGTGATGATAAGTGCTGTATATCATCTGATGATAATTTAGATAAAATATTTATAATCAAAAGTATTCCCATTATAATGTTGGAGAAAACGCCCAATATTAGCAACGACATTTGATGTCTCAATGGTTGCCGGAAGCTTACTATAGAAATAAAAGGAATTCCAATTTATCTTTGTAAAACTCAAAATCTCCGATGCTATTTCGTCAATTGTTGAAACTCCATAACATCGAGTTAACTTCAGGGGCATTGGTATACCTTTCCCACCTTGATAATAGGTCTTGCCTGGAATGGTAGATTCGAGAGAGCCGTGTGTCCATAAGAGGGCAGTATTATCATCAATCGGTGTGCAGATCCCTCTATGAATAGGATAATTGTCTGCTGTAATATTGGATCCCAAGAACCCAGGAATTAATTTAAAATCCCGTTCTTCTTCAATTGTAATCAATTCAATATCCTGTACATAAGGTGATAAGGCCGAAACGAATCCGTCGATTTCGTCCTCTTTAAAAATGGTACGTTTGTGGATAACTACGCGCTTGGGCTTTTTGTACATAGAATCATTAAAGAGTTCAACGATATTTAAGCCTAATTTATATGCTTCATCCTTAGACAGATATGGGTTATTCTTCCGGTCAATTATAGCATTGTCTATCTTTTTCAAACGAAATGATAATCCTTGTCCATGCGAATTGTACATATGGCTACAACCTACAACAATCTTATTCTTCTGATTTTGCTGCACACTATATCCTATTCCAGCATATGCAGTATCTTCGTTAAGAGAACCAAGAGTCCATGGAGTCCTGCCAAATTTCACAAAAAGTGCCAAAGATAACCACCACAAAATTTCACACTCCATATAGGAGTTATTAATAGTTTTTTCTTCTATAAATTGTGTGGTAACGCCTTTCTGAGCGCAGTATGCCTTTATATAATCATGAAAATCTACTTCGATTTCTTGGACCTTAAATGTCCGTAAATTAGACCATCTCTTAGGTATAAAAATTATCACTATCGCTCTCGGGCTCATCTCAGATATTCGCTCAATGTGTTTACACATATTATTTGCAAGAGCCAATCCATCGTTCTGATTATCCTTGCAAGTTACCCAAAATGAGTTGCCTTTGTAGAAGGGTACATCTAATGATACACCATATATGGATTGGAAACCATTGTATGGCTGTATATAACCAGCTTGACGAGGCATAACATTCCGAGTATTAAGTTTTGTCAAGAAATTATATAATGGTATGCAACTCGTCTGAGGACAAATAACACCAATGGGTATGTTAGTCGGCGCAATCGCTATTGATGGGAGATCAAAAGGCCTGTTGCCCTGTAATCCGAGCATAGGATTAGTATGGGTAATATAATTTTTATCACGAGTAGAAAAATTAAGTACTGGCTCTGGAACTTGTATTCCTGTGTACGATAGCCGATTTGGATTAAAATCAGGATTTATAATCGCAGAATTACCAGAACCGTATATCTTGCAACAAGCTGTATTGGGAGATATTTTAAAAGTAAACTCTTTGCTTGATTCAGAATATTGGATGAATAACGGACTATTGTTAAATAATCTACTGTTCCAATAGCCCAGTCTTTCAAAATAATCTTTATTACGCAATCTATCTATGTATTCTCTACACGTATTTTGTTTTACTAGTTTGTCGAATTCAAATTCATCTGAAAAGTATATAGTCGGAGATAATGCTATATAAAGGAATTTTGCATGCGAATTTAAACGTAGTGATATTTTTACAGCCTCGTATATTCCTATTCTATTTTCATAATACTTTTGCCCATCCCATAACAGACCTTTAAAATTCATGTTTAAGCCTGCTTTACGAGCAATTCCCAATAAAATTGCCTTTAAGAATAGTGTCTTTATTCTTGGAATTTTTGAAAGAGTCTCAGTCGTTATGCTTATCAAAGAAGGTTGGTCGGTAAAACAGTCGGAAAATACAGAGTACAAATCTGACATAGCACCGATAGCATATACTTTACGTTGATAACAAGTCGTAATTATATTCTTGCCTTTAATTCTTTGGTTGACAAACGTCTGTAACGAGATGTCCTCAGGTACTCTAATTCCAAAAATATAGCAAGATTGAGGCACAATCACGGGTAAAAGATTTGATGATGCATATTTGATTATATTCCCTTGACCATTAACTTTAAAAGGAATAACTTTTGCAGTCGGGATGTCAGCATTATTAGCTCGTATAAAATCCTTATAAATGTCTTCTTCTCCGCAAGCTAATGCAACCATTCTATGCATACATTCATCAAATCCAGGAGCTTGGATGTAATATGCACTTCGTCCATTTTTTCTTGCTTGTTTTATTAATTCAATTACGGTATCGGCTGGGGTCTCATCCATCCCAAGCCAAAATAAACGTCCACCTCCGTCTTGAGAATAAACCTGTTTTAGAGCCGACATTAAAGATTTATCTCGGCCGCTATAACCCATCACAATAAGATGTTTTTCAGCAAGATGGGTTGACATTACCTTTACGAAAACTTCTTCTTGTGTATCTAATTCTTTTCCGGTGTTTTTGAGTTTAGAGTATTTATAATCCCCATGTAATGCAACATACTTTAGACCATTTCTCGTAAAATTGGTGTAAATATTATCTTGTGTTTCGATTGATATAGGAAATGTATTAACACTAAAATATTCGGCGGCTTTCAGCGTCATATTATCAAAATTTGTAGTCCATACAGATGGGACAATGTTTAATTTGGCTAATAACGCAAGTAGCTTATAGCCGATACTCGGAGTTTTCCCTATAAAGAGTCTCTCAAAATATGCGACTCGATCCCGTTCTTCTGAAAAAGCTTTTTCTATGTAGAACGAATATTCTTCAGTTGAATTGAACTTTGGGAAATTGGGCTGTAAATCGCACCATCGCTGAATTTCCCTTTTATCGTTGTCTGAATCAATACTTACAAAATGGAGCTTGGTGTTGGTTTCATAAATGGATTTTTTCCATTCCCATATACATCTCGATGCGCTCGGGATACCAGAGGATATAGAACAACCGGCTCCCAATAAAAAAGAGAATTGTTGATCTATGTTTTGTTTAAAAATACGAAGGAACTCATCGTATTCTAATTTAAATGCATCGATATCCATATTTATGACTATTGATATAATGGGGCTATTTGGGAGAAGACATATTTCAAAACAGGAACCTAAATATAACGTCTCGTTTTGGTGTATAAAACATCATTCCACTTACATTTGTATTACTGCGTTATGCCGTAGTCGTTGAATAAATCCGTTAATTGCTCGGGTGTGTTGGCATGGAGAACTTTGTCACGTACAAGTGAGTCTGTAAAGTCAAGGCGAACAATTTTCTTCGTTCCTCCGATACCCGGGATAAGACGAATCATCTGAATACGTCCCATCCGTTGCTCCGATGCAGCATATTTCGCCAGCCCTTTCGCTTTGGGTAGGTTGTCTTCCCTAGTGGGATCGTGGGGTTCTAGTATGTCCACAACCAAACCATGAGAGGTATCCCGAACTATCAAAAAATCCGGATACATGGGTTTCTGCTCATTGTTCATTTCATAAGGTACGCACAAAGCCCATGGTTTGCGGTCCGGATTTCTCAACCAGCAGAGGAATTCCGGATTTTTCTTTTCTTCGGCCAAAACAGAAACCTCCCATGTATTCAGGACAAAGGTTGCCTTACCATCACTGTCAACATAGAGATGGTCATAGTACTCTATTCCGCCACCTTCTTTCCCGAGAGAGATGTCGTATGGCAGATTTAGGAAGGTTTCGCTTACAGCATCTCCATCTTTGACAATCTTTTCCCACTTTTCCTTAATCTTCTCGTCGGCCCGAACAATATCCATTCTGTATCGAGTTTTCACTGCATGGAATCGGATCTTGGCCCAATCCTGTAGTTGTTCCAGATTATGAGTTTGACCCACATAGAGGATAACATCAAGTTTATACTGAATCAGATTGTTGGGGTCGCCATAAAGTTGGCCATAGGTGTTGCCCACGCCTTCGCTTCCTAACTTGGCTTCTGATATATTGTATTGACGGTCAACATCTGTATCTGTTGTAGAAAACAGATCTTGAGTGACTTGACTTACAACTTCTTCTCCGAATGTATCAATTATACTTTGTTTAAGCCTGAATTCCATGACTTTCCTTGTCGCGGACTCATATTGGCCGTTATCTTTCAGAATCCGGATATAGTCGTTTATCAAGCCGGCAACTTCTTCCAGGGTCTCCTTGTACACTGATGTCGCGATTCCGCTCTGCGTAAGCAATCTCGTTAGTTTAAATAACGATTTAAGATAGTCGTTAACTTTCGTCTTACGCACATTGTAGTTGATAAATCCTTGAGAATTAATAAAATCAAGAATCTGGATTCGATCAATGACAGGGATATTGACAACAGGAGCACTGGGAGGGTTTGCACCTACTGTCTCATGTGTCAAATCTTCTGTTGCTGAAGGCTCAATAGCTGCCGCAGCTGTTTGTGTGGGATGTTCTTCCGAAGAGACAGCATTTGCGCCTCCGGCACTTGACTCCTCACTATCGGATGTAGGCGTATTGGGAATGTTTACCTCACTCTGAGCATTGTTAACAGCAGCCATAACTCCCTCTGCGGAGGTGCCGGTTGAATCTACGGGGACAGTCTGCGGAGGTGCAGAAGTTGTAGCAGAGGTAGTATTTTGTGTCGCGGATTCCTGAGAAGCCGGAACTGACCCCCTTGTTACAGGCCGTACAGATAACACTTGAACATTGCCACTATTGATACCGGAACCGGACACTTCCGTTGGGAGGTCGCCACCTTCTATCTCCTTCAGACTGGCGATAACTTCCTCGACCGTTTCCTGATTGAAATGAGGCAAAAACAGCTTGACTTCATTAAGGGTCTCATCAACTTGAATTCGCATTTGCATTGGGGTGCGAATCATTCGTCCCAATAACTGAGCAATATATGTTGAGTCAGATGCCCTGCGAAACGACATCATAGTTTCTGCTCTTGGACAATCCCATCCGGTACTTAACGCGTCCTTGAAGAACACTACTTTTACATTACGAGATTCAGCAATTCGAGATGGCTCAATATATGGGACATTTAGTCCTGCTACAACTATAGCACTCTTGGGCGACCCAAATGCGTGAACCACCTCTCCTTCTCTGAACTTTCGTCCATAACGAGACTGTATTTTCACTAAGCAGTCATCTATATCCGTGCTTGTCAAGTGGCTATTGGTACCATTTTCAACCTGCACAAGCATGATAGGATAGACATGGGCATAATGTTGTTCCTGACAATATTGGAACCATCGGTTGCTTTTGTCAATCCATTCTTCGGTTGCAGCTTGAAGAATAGCCATATCTTTGTTAGCGATTTCTTCCTCCGGATATGCGATTATAATTTTATCCTTCAATAGTCCCGATTTCTGAACTTCCTCAGTCGGCACCTCATAACGACGGATTGTAGAGTTAACGGTACCTATCAACTGATTGAAACGGTTCATCGTTGCGCTCATCCCAATTACAACAGGCATTTTAGAAAGGCCATGCTCTGGGTCTCCTAAAATAAACTTCTGCATGATTGTCGTTGCTTTCCCAGCTTCGGTTTTCCCTTTTGCACCTCGATGAGCTTCATCTATAATGAAATATAGACGGTCTCCTTTCTCACGGATTGTATTCTGCAATGTCTCCCATATCGTGAACTGTCGGGAATCGGAGTGCTTGGTGAGATTAGACGATACCGCGAACTTCTGGGTATTGATAAAGTAAATTTTACCGTCATCCAGCACTTCTTGGTCAAAATCTGCCTCTGTGATAGTCTTACATTGGCCAAAAGGAATTCGGTCAGCGCGAGTCTCGATTTTTTCTTTTGATTGTTCATTCAGTTCCGGATCATCCGACAGCCAGACCGCAACAGAATTAGGATTGCCGATATTACATTCATCGCCCATGAAAATAGACTCAAGGAGGGCTGAGAGTATAATTGTTTTGCCCGCTCCAGTAGGCGCAGCAAAAGATATTATTTGAGAGTCACGAGATTGCATATAATCAGCAGTCGCTAGTATGCAGTATCCGCGAAGTTTTTCCAACGCAGTTTGCTGAAAAGTTCGTAGTTCTATTTTCATGACTTATTTTATGAAATTAATGCGGAAGTTATCAAGATAATCACGATAGAGTTGGAAGGTCTGCTTAACCTTTAGCGTCTCTATCATTTCGCGATAGCCGGATTCCGAGTTGGTAATAATAAATACAGTGTCAATATCGCTACGCTTTGCCATTTCTGTTTCAAAACCGGCAAAGGCATACTCGTCAATAAGTATAGCCATCCTGTTTTCGGGCAGGATTAGAAACGAAGGCAGTTTAGTCACTTGTAGCGATGGACATTCACCTATTCCTCCAGCTTTCAGCCAAAGCAGCGGAAGAATTTCCCGAAACTGACGGTTTAATGCAACAGCGTTTTTGTCTAAGAATCCCAGATGGAAAAATTCGACATTTGCCTTAAATCCTTCAGACATCGGAAGCGTCTTCGGCTCGGTCGTTCTATATGGGCCAAGTAAATCTGTAATATCTGCTTTTAACTTATTAAACAGCTTATTATTCTGAGTTACAATATAGAAAGTTCTGACATTCTCTGCATTCTCTAATGCTTCAATCCATTCCAATGCAGATTGATCATTCAACAGGATGGAAATATCAGAATCTTCATCGACAATGTATTCGGAATCATCCAATATCTTGTTTTTGGCAATCTGCCCAGAAGACAGCTCTGAAACCAGATCCTTCTTTTCCGCGAGAGATAACGACGCATAATCTTTAACAAACGAAATTATCTTGAATTTGCGTGATGTTTCTTTCTCGGTTTCAAGATAGGTGAGATATTCGCCGGGAACGGGATTGCCATTGATATCTTTACCGGATATTGAAGCCACCGTACGGGGCCACGTGACATATCGAGCAATACCAAGAGCCTTCCATTCTTCATCGGCTGGAGTTTTCCCTTGGGATTTTAGAGTATGTTCTTCAGCTTCGCTCACCTCATTGTTTGTAACCATAATGCACCGGCGATGACCACCATCTTCAGCGTTAAGTAAGTTAACAGCATGAAGTGTAGTGCCAGAGCCTGCAAAGAAATCCACTATTAGAGCGTTCGGCTTATTTGCCACAAAGAATCTTATTGTATCATGAACAGCATATAGAGATTTCGGAAAGTCAAATCGAGGACCTATAAATTTAGCGAGTAATTGAGTCCCTTTATATGTGGCATCGTGAGCTTGTATGTCCCACTGAGACCCAGGGACAAATTCATGAGTGTAGTTATTGTTATTTACAATTACAGTTCCTGACTCCTCATTGTAGCCAACAAGTTCAACCTCATTATTTTCAATTTTATTGATACTGCCACGTTTGAGGTACGATACAGGTATATTATCATTTTTATATTTACCTATTTTAATGTAACCTCTTTTTAAGCGTTCTTTTAATTCTTCAGGACTCAATTGCCAGTTCCCTTCTATCCCAGAATCTTTAATGGGCCACAAGACCAATTTATCATCCAAAGTCTCTATTCTTGAAATCGGATGAAGGTTTGGATCTAATGGAGATCCAACTTCAAGTATTTTTGTCCCTGTTAAATTAAAATATATAGGATAAAAAAGATTCTCTCTATCTGACCTCAAATCATTAGTTCCGCTTCGTCTTAACTGAGACCAAACTATACCCTTTGAAGCAGCACTATCACCTTTCCCCAGCTGCCATTCTTCGGACAATGGTAATGGGGAAACTTTTGAAGTACCAAATTGGATTATATATAGATATTCATTGACGCGATAAAAAGAGTTATTACGAGCCACGCCTTTTTGAGCGACAACAGATGAAATCATTTGGATATTTGCATTGGGGAAAAGATCTTCAAGCAAACAGCCAAGATGATTATATTCTTTTTCATCAATCGTAACAATAAGTACAGAATCTTTAGGATTCAGTAACTTCCGAGCTAATAATAGACGCTTACGCATCATAGACAGCCATTTGCTGTGACGATACGAATCATTGCTATCAACGTAGTCGTTGTTGTATTTCCAATCTCTTGCGCCGGTATTGTATGGAGGATCTATATAAATGCAATCAACTTTTCCGGGATATAGATATGCCAATAGTTGAAGGGCATGATAGTTATCTGCCTCAATTACCTCATGCCAGAGCCTTGACTCCGGGGCATTGCAAATTTTATCAATCGGTTTGAGGTATGGATATATCGGGTCTCCGAAATCAGCAAAAGCTATTAGTTGATTAACCTCAAAGGCTTCAATACCATTCGTGTTTTCTGAAGATGATTGAGATGACGCCTCATTGTCAGTTCTCTTATTCTCGTCGCTCTCATCCAAGGACACGCATGTCGCAGTACCATCTTGTATACTTAGTACTTCGAACTTTTTTTGGAGCGGAGCATCCTTTAATGTTACTTTTTGGCCACGACGAATCGCTACATCATATAATAATGTAGCCTCGGGGAGATGATCCTCGAAAACCAGACCAAAACGTTTTTGCTTTTGCAACCTGTTAACTTCAAGCTGCAATTTTGCTTTAAGCTCTGGATTCTGTATTTTATTAAGTAGTTGGTCAATCGTTGCCATTATTCTTTGTTGCTATTAATCAGATCTTTTACATCCACGTTCAATAATTCCGCTATTTTATTAAGAGTTGACAAGTCAGGCTGAATC
>CAMAMB010000042.1 GCA_945836755.1 uncultured Bacteroidales bacterium | reverse complement strand
TAGTTGGACTCAGACGGGTGGATTGGGGCCTGTTCCCGTGGGCCGGGTATGGGAAATGGTAGGGCAAGGGGCAGGGAAGAGGAATGGGCAAGGAATTAAAAGGTTCTTATACTCAGCGAGATATGGTTGGGCATGATGTGCGGCATACGAGGCTGCTCACCCTGTGGTGAACAGCTGTAATGGTAAGGGCCACGTGTGCTGCATGATGGCGATTATGGAATGGGTACGAGAGTGCCTGCGAAGGACAGGATGTGACGCGTTGTGCCACATTGGCGCTCAAGGTGTGGGCACGAGAGTGTGCATGCGGTTGATAGGGCGTGGTCTTTTATGCCGCGATTGAGGATAGGGCGTGGCTGCGAATGCCGTATGTACCGTATGTGCCGTGTGTGCTGTGGCCAATGAGTGGTGGGTGTGGCTGCGCCTTCTCTGTGTGCCGTGTGTGCTGTGGCCAATGAGTGGTGGTTGTGGCTGCGCATTCTCTGTGTGCCGTGTGTGCCGTGGCGTGAGGCCGATGGGCAGGCTGCGAATGTCGTGGCGGAGGTTGGAGTGTTGCCGCTAATGCTTCACTGGCGGGGCTGGGTGTGTGGCAAGGGGGAGTGTAATGATGGCTTAGCGTATCAGCTTCTTCAGGCGTTCTGCCGTCTCGTCTGAGAGTTCATGGAAGAAGTTGACGTGGAGCACCATGGAGGCTTGCATGAGCATCTGGGTGTCTATGCTGTTCTTGCTAAGCATGCGGTAGATGGTGGCGCGGTTGCAGTTGAGTTTTCTGGCAAACCATGTGACGCTTCTTTCCTGGCGTTCAAGCTCTTCTCTGATGCGTTCTCCTATACTGATCATAGGGCTGTGTGTGGTGTTAGGTGTTAGAGATATGGGCGGTTGGCTACATATAAAAAAGAGACGTGAGGCTTACCGGTTTCTACCTCAGGTCTCAGGCCTTCGCATTGCCCACACTCATAAGGTAGACAACACAGCAAGCCCACGTCATGACGTATATGCTACTCACTAGCACATACCTCCAATGCTGGTGGCGCGCTGGAGGGGATGTACACGGTGGATGATATACACCTAACGCGGACGATCTGTCTGTCGAATCTTCCTGAGTGTTGGTCAAAGTTGCGAAGTTTGAGACTCGAAGATTACGCCATTAGACGTCCTTTCATAAAATGTATGCCTTGGGCCGATGGCCTAAGGGCGTTACAAAAGTATATAGTTTTTTGACGATGGCCAAGTGACGTCGAGTTTGTAACGGATCACATCCTCCTAATTATGGCATCGGAGGGGCATGTTCGCTGCGTCGAGGTTGGTTTACGGCGATGCCCCGCAAGGTCGGCTGACGTTGCGGGGCATCGTGGAGGTGAGGGTATGCGGGCGGTTGGGGGTGATGGCCTGCTTTGCCCGGTGGTTTATACTATGCCTTTGCCGTGGCAATTCTTAAACTTCTTGCCGCTTCCGCAGGGGCAGGGGTCGTTTCGTCCGGGAAGGTTGTCCTTCACTATGGGTTGCTGCACGCGTTGGCGTGTGTCTCTCTGTGCGGCCTCTTTGGCAGCGGGGTCACCCTGTGCGTTGGGGTCTTCGTGCGAGGTGGTGTACTGCTGTCGTGGAGCTGTGGGCTCAGGAGCAGCCTCTTTCACCTCGTCGGGTTGCTGCACGGGTATCTGTGCACGCATGAGGGTAGAGATTGACTCGTTGTTGATGCGGTTGACCATGGCGTCGAAGAGTTTGACGCTCTCGAGTTTGAAGATGACGAGGGGGTCTTTCTGCTCGTAGGAGGCATTCTGTACGGACTTCTTGAGGTCGTCGAGTTCGCGGAGGTTTTCTTTCCATGCCTCGTCGATGTTGAGCAGGAGGATGGTCTTTTCGAAGTCACGCTCCACGGCTTTGGCCTCTGTCTCATAGGCTTTCTGCAGGTTGGTGCGTATCTGGTAGACGCGTTTGCCGTCGGTGATGGGCACCATGATGTGTTCGTAGAGGTGGCTGGCCTGTTCGTAGACCTGCTTGATGACGGGGTTGGCTATGTCGGCGAGGGCCTCGGTTTTGCGGCGGAAGTGGTTCATGGCGGCCTGGAAGGCTTTTTCGTAGAGGTCTTCGCGCTTCATGCCGTCGAACTCTGCCTCGGTGAAGGGTACTTCCATGGCGAAGATTTCGATAAACTCATCGCGGCATCCCATGTAGTCGTTTTTGTCGATGATGCTGATGACGCGGTCCCATATCATGTTGGCAATGTCCATGCCTACTCGTTCGCCCATGAGGGCGTGGCGTCGTTTGGCGTAGATGAGGGTGCGTTGTTTGTTCATCACGTCGTCGTATTCGAGGAGGCGCTTACGCACACCGAAGTGGTTCTCCTCGACCTTGCGCTGTGCGCGTTCGATGCTGTTGTTCACCATCTTGTGTTCCAGCATCTCTCCGTCCTTGAAGCCGAGTTTGTCCATCAGTCGTGCGAGACGTTCTGAGGCGAAGAGGCGCATGAGGTTGTCTTCGAGTGAGACGAAGAAGACGGAGGAGCCCGGGTCGCCCTGTCGGCCTGCACGTCCACGCAGCTGTCGGTCTACGCGTCGGCTCTCGTGACGCTCTGTGCCTATGATGGCAAGTCCGCCAGCGGCTTTCACTTCATCGGTCAGCTTGATGTCTGTACCACGTCCGGCCATGTTGGTGGCTATGGTGACGGCGCCGAGCATGCGTTCTTCCTCGTGCTTGTTACCTTCTTCGTCGGTGATGATTACTTTGCCGAGGCTGCTCTTGCCGGCTTGTGCCACGATGTCGGCTTCTTGCTGGTGGAGCTTTGCGTTGAGCACCTGGTGGGGTATGCGCCGCAGGTCGAGCATGCGGCTGAGCAACTCGCTGACGTCTACGCTGGTGGTACCCACGAGGCAGGGGCGTCCGGCGAGGCGCATGGCTTCGATTTCGGCGATGACGGCCGCATACTTCTCGCGCTTGGTCTTGTAGACGCGGTCGTTCATGTCGATGCGCTGCACGGGGCGGTTGGTGGGTATCTCCACCACGTCGAGCTTATAGATGTTCCAGAACTCGCCGGCCTCGGTGCTGGCTGTACCTGTCATGCCTGCCAGCTTGTGGTACATGCGGAAGTAGTTCTGGAGGGTGATGGTGGCGAAGGTCTGTGTGGCGGCTTCCACCTTGACGTGCTCCTTGGCTTCCACGGCCTGGTGCAGGCCGTCGCTCCAGCGTCGTCCTTCCATGATGCGGCCTGTCTGCTCGTCGACGATTTTCACCTGTCCGTCGAGCACGACATACTCTTCGTTGATGCGGAACATGGTGTAAGCCTTGAGCAGCTGCAGGATGGTGTGTACGCGCTCTGACTTGATGGCGTAGTCTTGGAGGATGGTGTCCTTGCGTGCCACTCGTTCTTCGTCAGATAGGTCGGAGGCCTCGAGGGCCGAGAGTTCGGAGGTGATGTCGGGCAGCACGAAGAGAGTGTCGTCTTTCACCTGGTCGGCCAGCCACTTGTTGCCTTTGTCGGTGAGGTCTACGCTGTGCATCTTTTCATCGACCACGAAGTAGAGGGGCTCCACGGCCTCAGGCATTCGGCGGTTGTTGTTCTCCATGTATATTTCCTCGGTCTTGAGCATGCCGGTCTTGATGCCGGTCTCAGAGAGGAACTTGATGAGGGGATTGTTCTTGGGCAGGGCCTTGTGGCTGCGGAAGAGTTGGAGGAAGCCTTCCTCCTCCTTCTTCTTGTCGCCGGAGGCTATGAGTTGCTTGGCCTCGGCCAGGAGCTGTGTGGCCAGCTTGCGCTGCACTTCCACGAGGCGTTCCACGAGGGGTTGGTACTGTTCGAAGAGCTGGTCGTCGCCCTTGGGCACGGGGCCTGAGATGATGAGGGGGGTACGGGCGTCGTCAATGAGCACCGAGTCCACCTCGTCGACGATGGCATAGTTGTGGCGGCGCTGCACGAGGTCGTTGGGGCTCATGGCCATGTTGTCGCGCAGGTAGTCGAAGCCGAACTCGTTGTTGGTGCCGAAGGTGATGTCGGCCATGTAGGCCTGGCGGCGTGCTTCGGTGTTGGGGGCGTGCTTGTCGATGCAGTCCACGGAGAGGCCGTGGAACATGTAGAGGGGCCCCATCCATTCGGAGTCGCGCTTGGCGAGGTAGTCGTTGACGGTCACCACGTGGACGCCGTTGCCTGTCAGGGCGTTGAGAAAGACGGGGAGGGTGGCCACGAGGGTCTTGCCTTCGCCCGTGGCCATCTCGGCTATCTTGCCCTGTGTGAGCACGATGCCGCCGATGAACTGCACGTCGTAGTGTATCATGTTCCACGTCATCTCGTTGCCGCCGGCCACCCAGTGGTTATGGTAGATGGCTTTGTCGCCTTCTATGTCGACGAAGTCGTGTGTGGCAGCGAGTTCGCGGTCGAAATCGTTGGCTGCCACCTCGATGGTCTCGTTCTCGCTGAAGCGGCGGGCAGTGTCCTTGACTATGGCGTAGACTTCGGGCAGCACCTCGTTGAGGGCCTCCTCCATGCGGTCGAGCACCTTGGTCTCGAGCTTGTCTATTTGGTTGAAGATGACCTCGCGGTCTTCGATGGGGGTATCTTCCACCTTGGCTTTCAGTGCCTCGATCTTCTCTCTGATGTCGTTGGCCGAGGCCTGCACCTTGGCTCGTATCTCTTGGGTTCTGGCGCGCAGGGCGTCGTGGTCGAGGGCTTGCACGGCGGGGGTGGCCTCCTTGATTTGCTGAAGCAGGGGCTGGAGGCTCTTCATGTCTCGGTCTGACTTGTTGCCGAAGAGTTTGCTGAAAAGTTTTATGAAGTCCATATAGGGGTATTTTCTTGTAGGGTTTAGGGGGTGAGGATTAACACTTTAGAAGAGGGGGGCCACGCTGCAGGCGTTGGGGGCGCGTATGCGCACAGCCTTCGACACGGTGGGTGCTATGCAGTCGATGGTGATGGGTGTGGTGATGGTGTCGGCCTCACAGCCTGTGCCGTAGAAGATGACGGGGAAGGGTATGTACGACTCTCTCACGGGTTTGTTCTCGTGTGTGGAGGCGTTGACATAGTGCCATCCCGGGGCCACTTCGATGAGCACATCGCCGGAGTACCGGGGGTGGTAGGCCCCTCTCATGCGGCTGATGCCCGGCGTCCATGCTCCCTGCATGAGGCGGGTGGAGGTGTATACGTCCTTCACGCCTGAGAGCTGGAGCAGGAAGTCCTGCACGCGCTCCAGCATTTCGGCCAGGTTGATTTGCTTGTCCTCGATGAGCTTGTGGTCAAGATAGAGCTGTGTGCCGTGGATGGCTTCCACGTATTTGCCCTGTCCGTAGACGGCCACGAGATACATGTTCAGCAGCCCTGCGGCGCGTTCCACGTCGAAGGTGCCTGTGGGTATGCGGTAGCGGCTGAGGTCGGCTGTCTCTTCATCGGCGTAGCCGGTGGAGGTGACTATGAAGAGGGCCTTGCCCTGTCCCACTTTCTGCTCCACGCTCTGTATGAGCCGGCCGAGGGCGTGGTCCAGCCTCACATAGGTGTCTTGCAGCTCCATGGGCGACTGGCTGATGGTGGCGTGGTTGAGGTTGCCGGCGTAGAAGGTCACTGCCAGGTAGTCGGTCACGGCGTCGGCGCCCATCATGGTGTTCTGCAAGCAGGTGGTGGCGGCGGCGCACACTTCTTCGTTCACCAGGCCGCTGGTCTTGAATGAGGCAAAGCGGCCTTCGCCTTTAAACTTGTGGGCGAAGGGTTTCTTCATACCTCCCGAGAGGAAGTAGCTGAAGTTGCCCACGAGATCGTTGGTGGGTTGCCAGGTGAGGCGGTCTATGCGTTGGTCGAGCCCGTTGCTGTTGAGCATGTTGACCCAGGCGGGCAGGGCTGTGGTGTAGTAGGTGGAGGTGCACCAGCGTCCGGTGCGGTCGTCTATCCAGAGGGCGCAGTCGGCGGCGTGCCCCACGGTGAGTATGGCGGCGTCGCGGTAGGGGGCTATGGCATAGACCATGGCCTTGCCCTCGGAGGCTGTCTTGAGCTCGTCTCCCACGGTGGACACTCCGAGGTAGGTGGGGGCTACCTTGTCCTGCGTTTGCAGACCGGCGTACTCGGCGTTGTCGGTACACCACACGGGGCGCAGTGTGGCGCGGTCTAACCACCTGAGCCCTACGATGCCGTGGTTGTATGGGGTGGTGCCGGTGGCGAGGGTGGCGGCTGCCGATGCCCGGTCGGGGCGGGCATGCGGGTACTCGGCATGGGAGTAGACGCGGCCCTCTTTGAGCAGGCGCACGAAGCCGTCTTGCCCATAGAGCGACATGAAGGCGTTCATGTAGTCGGCTCTCAGCTGGTCAATCAGGATGTTGACTACCACACGGGGCGGCTCGCTGCCGGCGGCTACGGCTGCTGCCGGTGACAGCACGGCGAAGGCCGTGAGCAGCGACCACAACAGGGGTAGGCGGGAGGCGGGCAGGGCGCCGTGGATGGGTGATGGGTGCTTCATAAGTCGATGAAGGGCCTGCCGGTTGAGGTGGGGCGGTGGAGCGTTGGAGGCTCCGTGGGCCCCGGCGAGGCTATGGTGTGAATGCGGATGTGCGTATATATATTATAGGTGTGGCCGGCGGTGTGGGCGGTTGTCACTGTGCGGCTGCCGGTCGGTTGTCGGTGTGGTGGCAGCGCAGCCCCACGGCGGTGCGCACTGCCAGAGTCAGGGTGTAGAGCCACACGGCGGCGGGCACATACTGCGGTCCTACCACAAAGACACAGACTGAGGCTGCCAGGAGCAGGGCTTCCACCTTGTAGGTCCATGAGCGGCGGCCGAGCGAGCTGTCCTTCAGCAGCCAGGGCACGAGTATGAGCGGCAGGGGGTTGAAGAGGACTATCAGCCAGTTGCTGTCTACCGCCGGGTGGTCGCTGAAGAAGAAGAGGAAGCTCACAAACAGGCCCACGATGCCCTGGCCCAGCAGGAGGAGGGCGTCGAGGGCATAGTAGTGGGTGCGTTTGCGCCTCTCTGCCACACTCGCTCCCACCACGAGGAGGAGCAGCCCGCCGAACACTACGAGCGGACTATACCATGCGGCCGTCTCGGCGGGACGGGTGGCCGGCAGCAGGGTGATGGCCGGCAGGGCCAGGGGGCGGCGGCTTCCGTCAGGGGCTACAATGGTGGCTTGCCCCACGAAACTCTCGGCATAGAGCGGGGCAAACTCCTGGGTGGCGCGGCCCACCATCTTGTCGGCCTCTGCGCCCAAGAGGAGGTCTTGCCCCAGCTCGTCCCAGGGCGAGGCGGCTGAGTAGTGGTGGATAATCTGTCGCAGCGTGCAGGGCTCGGGCTCCCGGCCCCAGTCTATGCGGCCGTCTATGCTCTTGGCCACCACGTCGATGGCCCTTGTCACGCAGTTGTCGTAGAAGAAGTCGTAGCGGTAGGTGGCATTCTCGGGCAGCAGGTTTGTGCTGAGCCGATTGACCAGCCTGCGGGTTTCGTCGGGGGTGAGGTTGAGGCGCAGCTCCGTGAGGCCGCGGCCTTCTCTCACATAGGTATCGTAGAAGAGGGAGTAGGGCACTATGCCCAGCTCGTAGTTGGTCTCTCCCCTGAGAAAGCGCCAGACGAAGTTGGGCTGGTCAAACGAGAATGTGCCGTAGTTGAACACCCAGTCGCTGAAGCGCCCGGGGAGCACTTCCCTGACGCGGAGGGCCGTGTGGCCGTAGAGCTCGTAGATGCGGGGGCCCGGCGACACGGTCAGCAGGCTGACCACGACGGAGTCGGCCCTGGCAGCCTGGGGGGCTATGGTGTCTGCCTTTTCAAGGGCGGTGGCGGTGGCGACGTCGGTGGTGACCTGCGCTGGTAGCATGGTGGCCGCGCAACAGATGAAGAGGCTGAACAGAAGTCTTTGCATGGAAGGTGTGTGGTGTGAAGTATTTCCCACAAACGGGCGGCCCGCTGCCATGGCATGTGGCCGCTTTGTGGCCTGCAAAGGTACAACATCTTTATGAAAATGAGGCGCTAAGTGTAGGTCTAACTGCCTTGGCCCTGTGTGGAGTGGCTGTTTTTGACCACTTTTGGCCCACCGGCTTCCCTCTGCCGCCCTCTGTGGCCGGTCTGCCGGCTGCCCGAGGTGCCTCGTTTCGCTTGTTCGGCCTATGACCCTGCACATCTGCCATTGCAGCTATATCGCGCTGTGTATGAGACGTATATGTGTATAGGATTTGCCTCCTGCACCTTGCACTGACCTTGCACTGACCTTGCACACGGCATGGGGCGGCGTGGGGCAGACGGCGGTTGGGGACGACTTCGTGCGCGGTACGGAGGGTCGGAGTGGGGTGGGTGGGCGCTACGGGTGGAACACTGTGGTCCGGCTCACGTGCCGAATGCTACATGTATGGCAGGTGGAGGAACAAAATGCTACATACATGACGGATTGATAGTCAGTTGGTTATGCAGACTGTGTAAGGTGTGTAGGTGGTTTCTCGCCATCATACAGTGTAAGGTGTAAGTTGTAGGAGCCGGTGAGCGGCGGGGGACTGTGCGGCATGGTGGGGTGGGCGAGGCGGTATGGTGAACCTGCCTCCATGCTTCCGGCGACGACGGGAATGCTTCTAAAAAAAACTCCAAGCATTCCAGTTTTAACGGGAATGCTTGGAGTTGAGCCTGGGCTGTGGAGGTACAAATGGCGTATGGCTTCGACCCGGCGCCGGCTGCCTCCCGCCGTGGGGGCAACAGCGATTGGGGTGGGCCGGCAGACTGTGGGCGTCAGTCGTGGCGGTCGGTGTCGCCGGTCTTCTCCACAAGCTGTTTCCAGAAGGCGTCAAGGTCTTCATCGAGACCGGCCATGAGTTCTTCGCTGACTATCAGGGTGTCATCGTCCACGAGGTAGAGCTCGGCCAGTGTCTCGTGTTTCTCCCCGATGAGGACATACGAGTAGGGTTTGAGTATGGCCACATGTTCGGTCACCTCCCGGGCTTGTGCGATGGCCTTGCTGAGTATGGGCTGCACCTGCGTGTAGAAGTCTTCATCGTGGTTGTCGATCCACTCTTCGACGACGCAGCGTGTGAGTTCCTCGTCGTCGTCGTTGTAGATGCGCAGCTCGCCTCCGTCTTGCTTCACCTGTATGTAGAGGTCGGTAAGGGGCAGGTTGTCTGTGTCGTTGACAAACTTGGAGGCAGCCTTTCGCAGGGCTCTTTCTATTTGCTGATAGGTTTGTTCGGAGGCTTTCATGGCTTCAAGTATAAGGAATGGGCTAACAAAGGTACAAATTATTCTTGATTGTAAGCCCTTTGTCAGCCCAAATTGCTGTAAGCTATGTCTGCCTGGTGGCCTCTTTGCTCTGGGTCAGAGGCTCTGTGCGGGGTCGGCTCCGGTCTGCTTGACGAGCTGCTCGCGGTGGCGTGCCTGCCTCACATACTGCCTGACGAAGGGGTTGGTCATAAACTGCGGGGTGGCATTGCTGACGATGCGCTCTATCTGCTTGGTCATGACCGGTGTGGGGTACTGGTTGCAGAGGAGCATGAAGAAGCCCGGCCCGAGCACATTGTCGTAGTTTTGCATGACGAAGTTGGTTTCGAGCTCCTCGGAGGCCCTGCGCAGCTTGTCGGCCTTCTTGCCCACCTTGCGGTGTATATACTCCGGGCTGTGGCCCTCGCGCATCATCTGGATAGTGCGCTGCTGCACCTCCCACATTTCATTTTCTATGCGGTGCTGCTTACGGAAGAAGGTGTAGAGCTTCTCGTTGAGTGGCCCTCCCGTGACTCTCTGGCCTGCGTTGTCAACCTGGATGTTGAGGTTGCCGTTCTCAATGACGATGGGCATGACACACTGGCTCTGTGTGAACATCATGACCATCATGGCCGAGTCGACATCGCCGGCGAAGTTGAAGCGTCCATGCACCACCTCGCAGGAGTCGATGCAGACGGTTGAGGCTTCGAGCTTCTGGGTGACGCCCTCGGGCGAGGTGCGCAGGTAGAGCATACGTCCGTCCAGACAGGCAAGGTTGCTGTTGCCGGCTATGTGGTACTGCTCGGCACAGGAGGTCAGCAGCAGTAGGGTTGACAGGATGAGTATCAGTCTATACACCATGGCAAAGGGAGTGGGACAGAGTGAGCGGAGGCTAAACCGGCCTCAGGGGCAAGGAGGCCCGTGGGCTGTCGTTAACTTCGACAATAGTGGTCTAATGGTCGTGAGCAAAGATACTACAAGACGCTGCTTCGAAGCCACGTTTTGGATAAAAGAAGCCGCGAAATAAATCTTTTTTGAGATTTGCTTCGCGGCAGGGCTATAAAGGAAAGATGTTTTTACACGAGGGAGCATTTTTTATATGCCTGGGAGGCTGTGCCGGTCCGGGCTACTACTGCTCCTTCTGCTGTTCGTGGTCGATGCGAAAGACGGTGTACACCTCTAACACGACGGCTATGAGGAGGGTGATTTCCCACTCCGCCCCTCTGAAAGGCGGAAGGTCGAAATGCTGAGTGAGCATCAGCGTGGCGGTGACGAGTAGCATCATGGCGCCAAACACCTGCTGCCGCCGCAAACGCCGGATGATGAGGTTTTTACCCTCATAGATGTCGTTTATTTGGATAGGGGCAAAGAGCAACGCCCCCACCGCAAAGACAAAGGGGGCAACGTCTGGGAGAAAGATGGGGAGCACGGCACCTATGACAATCAGGATGCCGCCTGTCTTAAAAAGCACTTCTTTCATGAGAGAGTGTATGTGAGGTGTTTATGGAATGTGTGCGATGACCTGCGTGCACGTTCGGGAAGGGCTCACAATCGACGCAGCTACCGGCTTGGTATATGTCGCCGCCCTTGCGGGCACGTTGGGGGGTCAGCGTTGTATTTCGTAGACATCCTCGTCGGCTGTCTTCATGGAGAGGTTGACGCGCGCCACGCGTTCCACGGCCTCGGGAGAGTGTTCGAGGGCCTCGAGTTCTTTGCTGTCGGCGGCATATTTCTCCTCGTAGAAGGCGATTTCCTTGCGCAGCTCCTGGTTTTGCAGGTGAAGCTGGTAGCGGTGCCAGTAGCTGTTAGGATCGAGGAAGCCCACTACAATGACGAAGGCCAGGATGGTCCACAGATATTTTTGTCGCAGGATGGTAAGTCCCACATCCTTCAGTTTCTTTCCCATAAGCAGTAGAAGATATAAGGTGTCCTTCAACACAGACTCAGTACTGGCTGCAAAGATAGTGCAAGGCGAGCGAAGTGGAAAGTCAAAGCCGGAGGATTTGACTTTCCACTTCCGAGCCGCCGCCTATCTACTCCAAAGATAGAGGCAAGGCGAGCGAAGTGGAAAGTCAAAGCGGGAGGATTTGCCTTTCCCACTTCCGAGCCGCCGCCTATCTACTCCAAAGATAGAGGCAAGGCGAGCGAAGTGGAAAGTCAAAGCCGGAGGATTTGCCCTTCCCAGTTTAGTGTACATATTATATAAGTAAAGCATCTGATGAGTGGCAGTATGTCAACTCTATCAGATGCTTCACTATAAAGATTTGTCGGGGCGACGGGATTCGAACCCACGACCCCCTGCTCCCAAAGCAGGTGCGCTAACCGGACTGCGCTACGCCCCGTGGTCTTCTGATACTACATGACCAAGGAGAGGCCACTCTCTCAGAAAGACGGATGCAAAGGTAAGTTTTATTTGTCGTGGGGGCAAGCGTTATCGCAGTTTTTTGAGGCCGGCTGAACAATTGGGGTAGGGTGTTGGCTATTGTGCACTGGTGAATTGGGTAAGGAAACGCACATCGTTTTCTGAGAAGAGTCGCAGATCACTAACGCGGTATTTCAGGTTGGCGATGCGTTCTACTCCCATGCCGAAGGCGTACCCTGTGTACTCTTTGGAGTCAATGCCATTCGCATCGAGAACAGCAGGGTCTACCATGCCGCAACCAAGAATTTCTACCCAGCCTGTATGTTTGCAGAAGGCACAACCTTCTCCGCCGCATAGGTGGCATGATATGTCCATCTCAGCACTTGGTTCGGTGAAGGGGAAGTAGGAAGGACGTAGACGTATCTTCGTGTCGGGGCCAAACATCTCGCGGGCAAAAGTGAGCAGCACCTGCTTGAGGTCGGCGAAGGTTACGTGGCGGTCAATGTAGAGACCCTCCACTTGGTGGAAGAAGCAGTGAGCTCGAGCCGAGATGGCTTCATTACGATAGACACGTCCCGGGCAAATAACGCGGATAGGTGGTTGAGTAGTCTCCATTACGCGGCTCTGCACTGAGCTGGTGTGGGTGCGCAGTACAATGTCAGGGTGACGTTGAATGAAGAAGGTGTCCTGCATATCACGAGCCGGATGATCGGCAGGGAAATTCATCGAGGTAAAGACATGCCAATCATCTTCTATCTCCGGGCCGTCAGCCAGGATGAAGCCAAGACGGGAAAAGATGTCAGTAATCTGCTGACGTACTATGGTGAGAGGGTGACGACTGCCAAGATGGATGGGGTATGGGGTACGTGTTAGGTCGAAGTCTGAGGAACTGTCGGCCTGGCACTCAAGAGACTCTCGCAAATCTGTGAGACGACGTTGGAGGGTTTCTTTAAGCTGATTGATGGCTTGGCCAATTTCGCGTTTACTCTCAGGGGGTACTTGGCGGAATTCCTCCATGAGTGCGTTCATGATGCCTTTACGGCTGAGGTACTTGATACGGAGGGCTTCCACCTCATCAAGATTGGTAGCCTGGAGAGTATCGGCTTCAGCCAAGAGAGATTGGATTTTATCTTTTATCATCGGGAGAGATTGATAGGTTAAGCTTGTTTTGGAGCATGGCCTTAAATGGACCAGGCATGAAGAACGGAGAGACTATAAGGGTAATACTATATAAATCTCTCTGCATTCCTCTAAGTGCCCAAGGAGGGATGTCTTTAATCCCTGCAAAGGTAAAGGTATTTTCTTAATTGGGCGCGGCATTATTTTCAATTCCTATATGAAAGCAGTACATTTGCATCGTTTCTCTTCCTATATTTCTTGTAGACCTTTATATTTACAAGCAGATGATTAGAGTTATAGTGGCTTTATTTGTGTGTCTTGTCATTGTGTCTTGCCAGCCCGGTCGCCCCTCGCGCACAGTCCGGCATACAGAGAATGACAGCTTGCGTGACACAGTGGCTGTTGAGACAGACAGTACCTATACCGCTCCTCCCAAGGCTGCGGATGGGCTTTTTGACGATTTTATCTACGTCTTCATGAAGGATGCTGCTTTTCAGCGCCAGCGCATTAGCTTCCCACTGAAGTTCGTTGTGAAGGGGAAACAGCAGCAAGTAAACTCTAAGGAATGGAAGCATGACCCACTCTATTTACATCGAGATGTCTATACCATTATCACTAAGAGCAAGAAGGAAGAAGCCTTAGAGAAAGACACCCTGGTTAGAAATGTGGTAGTAGAATGGGTGAACCTTTCGCGGAAAGAGGTAAAGCAGTACCATTTTGTGAAGAACGATGGACGCTGGATGCTCAATCTAATCACTCTCGTAGGGATGGATAATCATGAGGACGCAGATTTCTATGCCTTCTATCAGCGATTTGCAGTCAGCGAAGCTTACCAGAAGAAGCACTTGCTTAATCCCTTCAAGTTTCGTACCTATGACTCAGATAACTTTCAGACAATTGACGGCCTCTTAGATCCTGAGCAGTGGCCGGATTTTCGACCTACATTACCACATGATATTATCACCAATATAAGATACAGCCCATCGCATTCGTTGGAAGCTGTATCAGACTCACCACGCCGTACGCTGCAAATATGTAGTGTGTCGGGAGGCATGGGATGCTCCCTTACCTTTGTAAACAAGAAAGGGAGCTGGTGGTTAGAGAGATTGGATAATTAGTCTCCGGCTACATGGTTTGCAATATTTCAACTATCTAAAGTATGAGTTACTCCTTGCTCCATCATAATACATTTGGTGTCAACGCACAGTGTCGAGAATTTATCGAGTACAGCAGTGTCCAGGAACTTCAGCAGGACGTTCTTCCGCGTCTTGCAGATGAGCGATGGCTTCATATAGGTGCCGGGAGTAATTTGCTCTTCGTCGGTGACTTTGATGGCATTATTCTCCACTCGGCCATTACCGGAGTAGAGGTGGTGGCAGAAGAGGACGATAGTGTATTGCTAAAAGTAGGTGCCGGAATGCCATGGGACGATTTTGTGGCGTGGGCTGTAAACCATGACTACTACGGCATTGAAAACCTTTCATATATACCCGGTGAGGTAGGAGCGAGTGCAGTTCAAAACATCGGTGCATATGGTGTGGAGGTTAGTCAGGTGATAGAATACGTAGAGGTTGTTGAGGTCGTTACCGGTAGATGTCTCGTCCTCAAACCATCAGAGTTAAACTACTCCTATCGTTACAGTATGTTTAAGAGTGAGGAGGCCAAAGGGCGCTATGTGGTTACTCATGTGTGTTATCGCCTGTCGCGTTGTTTCCACCCTGATCTGACGTATGCGGCTACACGTCGTGCGCTTGATAGTGAAGGCGTTACTGCAGATAGACTGACAGCGCGAATGTTGCGTGGCATTATTATTAAGGTCAGGCAATCTAAGCTACCTGAACCTTCAGAGTTGGGTAGTGCCGGCTCTTTCTTCATGAACCCGATAGTAGACTGTGAGGTCTACAAACAGCTCGCTGAACAGTATCCGGAAATGCCTCACTTCGTGACAGACACCGGCATTAAGATACCCGCTGGGTGGCTTATTGAACACTGCGGATGGAAAGGACGGCGCGTGGGGGCTGTTGGCGTATATGATAAGCAGGCGCTTGTGATAGTCAATTATGGTGGTGCTTCAGGGCAAGATATAGCCCAAGTCAGTCATTCTATCGAGCAGGACGTGTGGACGAAATTCGGCATACGCATCCATCCCGAGGTGCTTTTTGTCAGTTAGGTCAGGCTTACCTCCTCGCAAGTGTATACTCTCATCAAGATGCCTGCCTTAGTTGAAACGATATAAATGCAAGCGACATTTACTTTTCTGGGAACGGGTACCAGTTGTGGCGTCCCACAATTGGGGTGTCGGTGTGCCGTATGTACATCTTCTAATCCTCGAGATCGTCGATACCGCACATCGGCCTTGTTGGAGACATCCTCCGGCACTTGCCTCCTATTTGATTGCGGCCCCGATTTCCGCAGCCAGATGCTTGACCGTCCCTTTCACCCTTTGCAGGGTGTGCTCATTACCCATATTCATTATGACCATACGGGAGGGCTTGATGATTTGCGCCCCTATGCACGGGGAGACTTGCCACTCTATGCCGGACCTATATGTGCAAGTATGTTGCGTCAATCCCACTCTTACTTCTTTGCCCAAAGGAAGTACCCGGGAGTGCCCAATCTGTCCCTTCATGTCGTTGAGCCTTATGTGCCTTTTCGTGTAGGTGATTTAGATGTCCTTCCGATCAAGGTCAACCACGGTAAGTTGCCTATTTTAGGTTATAGGATAGGCCGTCTGGCTTATCTTACGGATGTGAGCTCCATTCCCACTGAGGGACTTGAGCAACTGCAAGGTGTGAAGACTTTGGTGCTTAATGCCCTCAGACAGAAGCCCCATCCCTCTCATCAAACCTTAGAAGAGGCTCTCAGTACCATAGCTGCTATCAAGCCCGAAGCCGCATGGTTGGTGCACATGTCTCACGAGATAGGGCTTCATGAGGTGGTGAATGCGGCTTTACCCCCAGGTGTATATCTCGCATACGACGGCCTGGAAATAAAAATAAATTTGTAAGTTTGCTCGCCGATATATTGCGGCTAACTACCTTTATATATCTACATTCTTCGAAATACATCTAAGGGGTTTGGTCATGCGACCGGTAAGGCCTCCTGTATTTTAGTATTCTTCCTACGCATCATGCGAAAGAAATTTGTCATCATATTGTGGAGTGTCTTTGCCATATTCTTCTCCCTTGTCGCATTATTGTTTGTCTGCATAGACAAGGGGTGGATAGGGTATATGCCCCCACTTGATGAACTCCAGAACCCCATTAGCCGTTATGCTTCCCAGATTATCAGCGAAGATGGCCGCTTATTAGGCACATGGTCACGCAATGAGAACCGTGTGTTTGTGAGTACAGACAGCATATCTCCCTACGTTTTTGATGCATTGGTGGCTACCGAAGATGCCCGTTTCTACAATCATTCCGGCATTGATGTCCGTGCCATCGGCCGTGCAGTGGTCAAGCGAGGTATCATGGGACATAAGCAGGCCGGTGGCGGTAGTACTATCACTCAGCAACTTGCCAAGCAACTCTATTCAGAAGGGGCTTCCACCACGCTTCAGCGACTCATGCAGAAACCCATAGAGTGGGTAATCGCTGTGGAGTTGGAGAAGTATTACACCAAGCAAGAAATCCTTACACTTTACCTCAACTACTTCGACTTCCTGCACAACGCTGTGGGTATCAAAACTGCGGCCAATGTCTATTTCAGCAAGTCGCCGAAGGACTTGACCATCACAGAGAGTGCCATGCTCATAGGCATGTGTAAGAACCCGTCTTATTTTAATCCTATCCGTGAGCCCGACCGCTGTCTCCAACGTCGTAACGTGGTTCTGCAGCAGATGCTCAAAGAGGGCTTCATTGCTGAGGCTGATTATGCCTCGCTCAGCCAGGAGCCTCTTGGCCTCAAGTTCCATCGTATTGACCATAAAGAAGGGCAGGCTGCGTACCTGCGTGAGTATCTGAGGCGCATTATGATGGCCTGCAAGCCCGACCCGGCCGATTACCGGGAATGGCAGCGGCAGCAATATTACGAGGACTCACTCATGTGGGAGACTGACCCCCTTTACGGGTGGTGTAAAAAGAATAAGAAAAAAGATGGCACCTACTACGATATTTATACTGACGGTCTGAAGGTCTTCACGACCATTGACAGCCGTATGCAGCGCTACGCTGAAGATGCTGTGCGCCGCCATGTGGCTCTTGGTCTGCAAGGTCGTTTTGTGGCGGAGGGTCGTAGCAACCCTAACTTCCCCTATGCCTCAACGCTTAGCCCGAAGCAGGTGCTCGCTCATATAGAACGAGCTGTGCGGCAAAGCGACCGCTATCGCCTGCTCAAAGCCTCCGGGGCTTCTGACGACGACATCAAAAAGGCCTTCCGTACTCCCGTCGACATGACCGTCTACACCGCCCATGGCTCAGTAGACACCCTGATGACCCCCCTCGATTCCATCAAATATTATAAGAAGATACTGCGCTCATCGTTAGTCTCCATTGACCCTGCCAACGGTCATGTAAAGGCTTACGTGGGTGGCCTTAATTATGCCTACTTTCAGTACGACATGGCCACTGTAGGCCGTCGTCAGATAGGCTCTACCATGAAGCCCTTTGTCTATGCCTTGGGCCTTCAAGGTGGCTTGACCCCCGAGTCTACCATGCTCAACGCACGTCGCGACTATGGGGGATGGTCTCCTCGCAACGGCAGCCACGCTCGTTATGGGCAGATGGTCACCCTTGCATGGGGGTTGAGCCAGTCTAACAACTGGGTCACTGCGGGTCTCATGTATGAGATAGATCCTACGGGCAAGAGCCTTGTTCGCGACCTTCATGCGCTTGGTGTGGCCAACGATAATCTCCAGCCCTCGTTGTCGCTTTGTCTGGGCACTTGCGACATAACGGCTTGTGAGTTGGCTTCTGCGTATACGGCCTTCGTGGAAAAGGGTATTCACCGGGCTCCCATCCTCGTGAGTCGTATCGAGGACAACAAGGGAAATATCGTAGCTGAGTTCGCGCCACGCATGAACGAAGTCTACAGCGAAGAGACGGCTTACCACATGGTTGAGATGATGAAGGGCGTCATCAACCACGGCACCGGTGGCCGCCTACGATACAAGTACAACCTCACAGGCCCTATTGCGGGCAAGACGGGTACGACTAACGACAACTCTGATGGTTGGTTCGTAGGGTGTGTACCGCGCCTGGTCACTGCCGTGTGGGTGGGCGGCGATGAACGTGATATTCACTTTAGTTCCACCTCCATGGGCCAAGGTGCCGCTTCTGCCCTTCCCCTGTGGGCTCTTTATATGAAGAAGGTATTTGCTGACAGCAAGTTAGGCTATAAACCTGACGAAGAGTTTGCTAGCTACACTCCGCCGGTTTCTCACACCCAAGAACCATCAGCCGATGATGGAGAGGGTGGGGAAGACCATACGGCTGAACGTCCTGATGCTCCGTCTGCTTCTTCCGCCTCCTCGTCGTCAGGTAATTCCTCGTCAACATACAATGGCGAGAACTTCTTCGAGTGACCCTCTCTACTATCTCCTCTCTACTAATTACATTCGGTATTATGAAATTCTCTTCCAAGTATATTCTCCTTATCATCCTCCTTCTCTCTCCCCTCTCAGCGCCCCGCCTAATGGCCCAAAAGCTTGTCGTGGGCTCATGCACGCTGAAAGATGGCGGTATTTATACCGGCGACCTCGAGGGGGGTAAGCCCAATGGAAAGGGACGCGTCACATATAAGAATGGTGACACTTACGAAGGCTCTTTCCTCAAAGGCCTGCGTCATGGCGAAGGTACATTCAACTACGCCGATGGCTCTCGCTATGAGGGTAACTGGACAAAAGGTGAGCGCAATGGTCGCGGCACTTTCTATGCTGTCAATAACAACCGCTACGTAGGGCTCTGGTATCGCAACCATAAGGAAGGCACCGGCACTATGTACTACTACAACGGCGCCCGCTACGAAGGCCAGTGGAAGAATGACAAGCGCAACGGCAAAGGCACATATACTTATGAGACGGGGGCCTTCTATAAAGGCGATTGGGTGGACGACCAGAAGGCCGGCAAGGGCTATTTCGACTGGGGCGACGGCTCCCGTTACGAAGGGGCTTGGGCCAATGGCCAGCGCAACGGTCGGGGCACCTACTTCTATAGCAATGGCGACTATTATCACGGGGAGTGGAAGAACGACATGCAGGACGGGCGTGGCATCTACAAGTTCAAGAACGGCGATGTCTACGAAGGGCAGTATGTCGAAGGTCAGCGCACAGGTGAAGGCACATTCCGCTTTGCCAATGGCGACGTCTATCAAGGCTCATTCCTGGCCGGCGAACAGAGCGGCCAGGGCACCTTCCAGTGGAAAGGCGTGGCTACCTATACCGGCCACTGGCTCAACAACATGATGGATGGGCAGGGCACTTACAAGTGGAAGAACGGCGACGAGTATAAGGGCGAGTGGAAGGCCAACGCCATGCATGGTGAGGGCGTGTTCCGTTACGCCAACGGCGCCCGCTTTAAGGGTGGCTTCAAGAATGGCAAACGCGACGGCAAGTCAATAGAAGTGCGTGCCGATGGTACTCGCATCGACTGCACCTACCGTGAGGGCGTCAAGCACGGCCGTTATGTAGAGTACGACGCTAATGGCAATGTTTCCAAGAAGGGGGAATACTCTAACGGCCGCGTTGTACAATAAGTGTCAGCCCCTCTCTCTTCCCCTGCAGTCCGTCCGTGCCTGCTGTGGGCATTGCCGGAGCCCTCTCCTTCCCCTGCCGGCGCTATCCCGCCTCGTCGGAGATATATTTCAGGTGTAACCTCTAACCTTTTAATACTATGAAGAAAGCAACCTCACCCAAACCGCGTTCCTCAAAGGTGGCAGCCCCCAAGCCTGCCCCCGAACTGCGAATGATCAAGGACGATCCATGGCTCGAGCCCTTTAAGGACGCTATCAACGGACGCCATGACTATGCTCTCCACAAGCTTCACGAGCTCACTGCCGGCGGCAAAATGACACTTGCAGACTTTGCCAGCGGCCACCTCTACTTCGGCCTCCATCGCACCGAACGTCAGTGGATACTGCGCGAGTGGGCGCCCAATGCCACGGCCATCTATCTGCTCGGCGACTTCAACAACTGGACCGAGTCTGAAGACTGGGCGCTCAAACGCATCCCCAAGACCGACAACTGGGAGCTCAAGCTGCCTCTCAAGCGCCTGCAACACGGAGCGCTCTATAAGTTCTCCATCCATTGGAAGGGCGGTCAGGGTGAACGCATCCCGGCATGGGCCACCCGCGTCGTGCAGGACGATGAGACCAAAGTGTTCTGTGCACAGGTCTGGGCGCCTGAAACACCCTACAAGTGGCAGTCCAAGTCCTTCAAACCGGCTCGCGAGGCGCTCTACATCTACGAGTGTCACATCGGTATGGGGCAAGACGCCGAAAAGGTAGGCAGCTACGAGGAGTTCCGCCTCAAGGTGCTGCCCCGTGTCATAGCCGATGGCTACAACTGCATCCAGATTATGGCCATCGCCGAGCATCCCTACTACGGCAGCTTCGGTTACCATGTCAGCTCGTTCTTTGCGCCCTCCAGCCGCTTCGGCACCCCTGACGAGCTCAAGCAACTCATTGACGAGGCCCACCGTGCAGGTATCGCCGTCATTATGGACCTCGTTCACAGCCACGCAGTAAAAAATGAGAACGAGGGCCTTGGCAACTATTGCGGCGATCCCAATCAGTTCTTCTATCCCGGCGACCGTCGCAACCACTCTGCCTGGGACAGCCTCTGCTTCGACTACGGCAAGAACCAGGTCATCCACTTCCTCCTGTCCAACTGCCGCTATTGGCTTGAGGAGTTCCACTTCGATGGTTTTCGCTTCGACGGTGTCACCTCCATGCTTTATTACAGCCACGGACTGGGCGAAGCCTTCTGCGGATACCCCGACTATTTCAACGGCCATCAAGACGACAATGCCATCTGCTATCTTACGCTGGCCAACCTGCTTATCCACGAAGTCAACCCCAAGGCCATCACCATAGCCGAAGAGGTCAGCGGCATGCCCGGTCTTGCAGCTCCCTTCGAGCATGGCGGCTATGGGTTCGACTACCGTATGGCCATGAACGTGCCCGATTACTGGATCAAGACCATTAAGGAGCTGCGCGACGAAGACTGGAAGCCCTCGTCCATTCTATGGGAACTCACCAATCGTCGTGCCGACGAGCGTACCGTCTCCTACTGTGAGAGCCACGACCAAGCCCTTGTGGGCGACAAGACCATCATCTTCCGTCTCATTGACTCCGACATGTATTGGCACTTCCGCAAGGGTGATGAGAATGGCACCGTACATCGTGGTATCGCCCTCCATAAGATGATACGCCTCGCCACTGCGTCCACCATCAATGGAGCCTATCTCAACTTCATGGGCAACGAGTTCGGCCATCCCGAATGGATTGACTTCCCCCGCGAAGGCAACGGCTGGAGTTACAAATACGCGCGCCGTCAGTGGAACCTGGTCGACAATCAGGATCTCTGCTATCACTTCCTCGGCGACTTCGACTCAGCCATGATCCACCTGCTTCGCTCAGGGAGGATTACGCGCTACCCCGTGACCGAGGTATGGCATGACGATGGCGACCAGGTATTCGCCTTCTTGCGTGGCCGTCTGCTCTTCGTCTTTAACTTCTCGCCCAATCGCAGCTACGAGGGCTATGGCTTCCGCGTGCCCGAGGGGGCTTACGACGTCGTGCTCAATACCGACGCACCTGCCTACGGCGGTTTCGGCCTTACCGACGACACCATCCGCCACTTCACCAATTTCGACCAGCTGCTTCACCGCGACGGCAAAGGCTGGTTGCGCCTCTACCTGCCCGCGCGCACTGCTGTCGTGCTCAGGATGGCCGACGAGTAGGCCCTTCTGACCGAAGGTCTGAATGTTCACCGGCGACATTGCATGCTGTTCTCCGACTTCGATCACCCACGTGTTTCCCGCCCGACGCCTCTCTGTCGGGCGGGAAATCTGTTTGTATGCCTCGCTCCGCCGGGTTCTTCTTCCCCAAATATGGTTAATTCGTGCTCCTGCTTTTGGCTGCGGTAGTGTTTCACTAAGTGTGTCTGAGGCGAGTTAGCTCAAGCCTGTAGACTTC
>CAMAMB010000041.1 GCA_945836755.1 uncultured Bacteroidales bacterium | reverse complement strand
TTGCGGAACGGCTCGTCACCCCACGCGGCAAGCGTGAAGATGCTTGCCAAAAGGAGAAGTAAGGTTTTCTTCATAGTATTTGAAAATGAGGGTTGGTTGAAAAATCTCAGAGATGCGCGGCTGGAAAAGGGCAGTCATCGCCTCAAGATGGGTAGAATGCGCCTCGCTATAATATTTCGCGTGTAAAAATAGACAATCTTCATCGTATCTCGTTCATTTCTACCCCAAAATATTACTTTTCAGCCAGTCTGTCATATAGTCGCCATGTGTCAAGCATGGCAGGCGGTTTGGTGTGAATTACCGCTATCTGGCAGATAGAAATTGGCGGCTTATGGCTACTTTCTTTTGGGAAAATCCATATAGTCTAGGGTGAACTCTTGGAATGTGGCAGCCAACGCTGCATCCTGTCTCACAGAAGCGTGTCACCGGACAGCATTGTATGATAGGAATATCCCCAGATACTCAAGTTTAGGAGTATCTGGGGATAAGTATCAAACGACTATCGTCTATGTTCATTTCTTTCTTTGAGAAAGGGCCTTCTGGGCGGCTGCATGTCGCATGTCGCGAGTCTCGGCTACCTTCTCGAGCAGGGCAGCTTTCTTCTCCGGGCTGGGTGCGAGGGTGAGCTTTTGGCCTTTGTATTCGCCTGTCAGTGCATGTAAGAAAGCTTCCACCTTCTTCACCTCCTCCTGCTTCATGGTATGGCCCACTTGATAGCGGCTCATCATCTCTATGGCCTTGTCTAATGAAGTCACGCTGCCATCATGATAATAAGGAGCGGTGAGGGCTACGTTGCGAAGGGTAGGGGTCTTGAAGCGGTAACGGTCGCGTTCCACCTTGGTCTGTGCCCAGCGACCATTGTCGGCGTCGGTCAGCCCTGATTTCTCGTTCATGTCGCGGTCCTTGAAGTAGTCGGCGCGTGCCCCCATGAGTTCATAGCTTTGTCCACCCATGGCCACACCCACATGGCAGGTGGCACAATTATAGTCTTTAAAGAGAGCGTAGCCTTCAATCTGTTCTGCCGTCATAGCTTTGCTGTCTCCCTTGAGGTAGCGGTCAAAGTCTGAGTTGGGGGTGATGAGGGTCTTCTCGTACTCAGCTATGGCGTCAGTGATGGTAGCTTCGCTAAGTCCCTCCGGATAAACCTCTTTGAACTTGGCCGTGAAGGCTGCGTCCTGGGCTATGCGTCCGCATATCTCGTCGAATGAGGCAGAGCCCATTTCAACGGGGTTAAGGGGAGGTCCACCGGCTTGGGCTGCCAACGTGGCGGCTCGGCCATCCCAGAATTGGGCGAAGTTGAAGCAGGCATTGTATGTGGTGGGGGCATTGACGCCGCCCTTCTGGCCTTTGATACCTTCGCTGTATTGTTTGTTGTCTACACCCGCAGTGTTGATGCCGTGGCAGGTTGCACAGGAGATGGTCCCATCTCCTGAAAGACGTGTGTCGTGGTAGAGCACCTCGCCAAGAGCCACCTTGCGCGGGTCTGTAGCAATAGAGTCGGGTATGGGACGAACGGGCTCATTCTTAAACTCTGCTGCTGCCAGCGGGTTGGGATAGAACTGTTCCCTGTGCTGTTTCACCCAGGCCAATACCTGTTCCGTTTTGGTGGAGGTGAGCGACGATCCCCAGTGGGCTATATAGTATTGGAAGAGGGGCATGGTGCCGTCGGCCACTGCCTTTTCTACCTTGGAGAGGTCTACCTCGTTTACCGCCTCCCCTTTCTTCAGGGCCTCCATCATGGGGGCTATGTCAAAAGCCTTGTACCCGTCTTCTACGTCTTTTGTGATGAGCGTCTTGGCGATGGGCCAGGAGGCATAGAAGGGTAGATCGGGATTGGCTGTATGGCAGAAGATGCAGCCGCCGTCTTCCATGATTTGGGCCAGTTGCTTGTCTGGTGGTAGACTGGCATCCGGGGCCTGGTTGACGGCTCGATAGGTGATGGCAAGACCTACAACGACGAGGGCACCACCGAGAATGATTTTACTTGATTTCTTCATGGCTGTGAGAATAATATGTGCTCCGATCGGTGGGGGAGCGGTTAAATATGGTAGTTGTATAAGCTAATAGATAAACCTTCTATGACTGACAGATGGCAGGTTCAGTAGCTGTGGAGGCTGCGTGCCGCCGAGGGCAAATAGTTGAAACCATACCAGCACATCTGCAAAAGTATAAAACCTATCAATAACCACAAGGCTGCGACGCCTGAAGATGCAGATTTGTGTAGTCGGATATGGAAATAGACGATGTAAGATGCCCATGTGGCCGCGGCCCAAGTCTCTTTGGGGTCCCAGCTCCAGTAGGTGCCCCATGACCCTACTGCCCAAAGGCAGCCTGATAGCAGACCGAAGGTCAGGAAGAGAAAGCCCCACTGCACGAGGTTGTCGCACGA
Source organism: uncultured Bacteroidales bacterium (assembly GCA_945836755.1). Lineage (GTDB taxonomy): Bacteria > Bacteroidota > Bacteroidia > Bacteroidales > Bacteroidaceae > Alloprevotella. Next base: position 19,812 of record CAMAMB010000041.1, on the reverse strand, counting down.
GGTGAGGGCATCTCTGCTTACAGCTTTACTATGATAACCCTGCCAAAAGGCTCTCAATGCCAGTAGGAAGGCACATCCCATCAGACTATACGCAAAGATGTAGGCTGATACGTGGGGGACAAACCAGCCGCTCTGCAAAACGGGTGGCAGACTTTGGTCGTGCATTTCCGGGTGGGCAAGACAGACTATCATGAACACGGCCGACACTATCAGTGAAAGCCCCGGCATCCAGCGATGTCCCTCACGCCGGTATACCCATAAGCCGGAGACGAGCATGAAAAAGGAGTACCAGAGGCGCGTCTCTCCCATGGTGCGTAGAGGGGGACGTCCCAAACTTACCCACAGACCTGCGATGAAAGTGCCAAGTATACAGGCCGCAAGTCCGGTCAGGGCGCAGGCCCATACTGAGAAGCTCTTATGGCGAAGGGCGACCAGTGCGCCTGCGCTGCCAATGGCAAGTGTGGCGACGACTATATATATAAATTGTGTCCAGTACATGATAAACTGATAAGGGTGTCACTGCTCGCTATGTGAGGTGGCTACGAGGGGACGAATGGTGAACAAAATGGTGCCGGCCATGAGCATGAGTATGCCTATGAGTATGCCATATCTCCATGGCTGGCATACTCGACTGATAATCACATAGGCCGGATGGTCGGGTGAGGCAGCATCGTAGCTCACGAGTAGAAGGCGCTCGCTCCATGTAGGGGCAAAGGGCTTTCCCGGTTCCAGCCTGAAGGTCTTGCGGCCGTCCGTTTCAAGCACTGCCGTATACCGGGAGGGCGTTCCGTCAGCCGCATTGCGTGTCATCTCGAAACGGGTGAGACTGAGCGAGTAGGGTAGGGCCATCTTGTGGCCTTGGCGATCGTAGGCCGTCCGTGTGGAGGCTAAGCTCTCGGTATAGGGGACATTGTCACTATATGCTGAAGGCACAACGATACGTTGCTCGCTGAAGTCAGAGCTACCGAAGAAGCCGCTGGCCACTGCTATCCACCAGCCTGTGTGTACCAGAATGAAAGCACTGTCGCTGATCCTCCATCCGTGGCGGAGGCGCCTGCTGACTACCATCGTGAGTTGGAGCAGACAACAGAGCAGCAGTGTGATGAAGGGAAGGCTCGTCGGGAAATTGTCCATGCCCGCCCTGTATCCCAGCCAGAGCAGCCCTGTCGGCTCAGTGGCTTCGGGCAGGGGCGGCATGAGGCCGCCCAGCACACAATAAGCAGCCAAGCTTCCCATGAGATGGCATGTGAAGAGGGGGGAGCGTAGCTGTCTGCCCCAGGGAGTATGTCCGTACTCCTTGTCTATCACATAGCCGGCAGCTGACAGCGCTACAATCAAAGCTCCACTCACGGGGAAGGCCAGGGAGGTGGCCACGATGTTGCCCCACGCTATTTGAGCAACGAGGGCAAGCAGTAACAATATATAGAAGCTGACGTACATAAATATCTAAGAGTGGGGCAGTGGGGGTGTGACGTGGCGGTTATAGTCTGACATCTTTGTACTTTGACTTCCGGTCAAAGTAGAAGCCCACATAGACGTTGAGATAGTTGATGGAGTTGGTCACGGAGAGACGGTCCTTGCGGTAGATATATAGGTGACTGATGAAGGAGGCACCTGCAAAGCATCGTGAGTTGTTCCAGACCAGACCGAGACGCGAGAGACAGTCGAAACTGAAATTCTTGATGTTCATCCACACGTTGTTGGCCTCTATCTTGCTACCTTTGGCCTTGCGCCATCCTATGGAGGGCATGATGGAAGCGCCCAGCAGCCATCGGGGGGCAAAGACCCAGTTGTAGGCGTAGCCGCCGGAGAGGTAATAATAGGTGTAGTCTATTCTCTTGAACTTCAATTCGTCGACCAGGGCACTCTCCCCCGTTGGTGTGTAGAGTAGCTCGGCCGGCAGTCGGGTGTGGTCAAAGTCTACTTTCTGCTTGCTGAAGCCCAGCCCGAGCATGGGTGAGCCTGCGCTCTTTAATTGTACGGTGCTCTGGTTATAGGCGGCGGGGTAGGAGAAACGCTTGTGGTTAAACACATAATAGGCGCTCAGGGAGGTGGTGGTGGATCCCATACCGTTAAAGTGCATGTCCTTTACGCTCGTGGAAGGTACACCTACGAAGCCCGTGGCGCGGCGCAGACGGTAGTCTCCATTGTTGCGAAGGTGGACAAAATCGCATCCTAACATCGCGCTGTATAGGCTGAGGGTAAACTCTGTATGCTTGCCTCCCTTATGGGGAGATGACACGTCGAACGCATATCCTATAAAGAGCCACTGCCACCCTAAATACGGGCCTACTTTCGTGCCGGGCTGTGGTTGGGTGGTGATACTTTGATGTCGGCCTGACCTATCACCGCCCTCCAACCGATATACCTGAAAGTGGTTGGTGCTCTGCGCCATGGTGGTGAAGTTGTAGTAGTTGGGCGCGATGTACGTAGGGTCGTAGTCGTTGAAGTGTCGCACGAAACGGTAAATGATGTTCGTGGTATGCTTGACCTTTCCGGCCAGTCTATCCCAGGCCGTGAGGCTGTCTGCCGCCAAGGTGTCGCTCTTAGTAGCCTCTATGGATGTGTACTCCTCATTCTGTGCCATACAGACCGGCTGCAGGCCGAAGCCCAATATCCCCAAGAGCAGGGTGAGAGGACGATGGATGAGGAGTAGTGACGACATAGAGGTGTAGAAACTGTTTTTTAGTTTGTGCGCAAGACGTAATGGCGTCCGTCGGTGCGATGAACCTAAAGGTGAAAGCCTTTGCGTGCCTGGGTTAATGCGTGGGGTGGGGGATGAATAGGGTATTGAGAAATGTGGGCGGGCAGGTGGTCGCCGTCAAATCTTTCCGAGAATGCGGTCGACCACCCAGTTTACGGGGGTAGCGCTCACACAGTCTGCGCCACAGATAGCGCGCGATTGCAGATGCTTTACTACTTGCTCGATGAGGGGAAGCTGTACAAACTGCGGGTTAGGCACGACAAACTCCTTCTTGCCTGTCTCGTTGTGAAGCACAATGGGCTGATAGGTAAATACAGAGAAGCTCAGCGAGCCCTTGTCGCCGATGATGTCTATGCGGTCTTCCTTGGCTGAGTCGTGGGCCACGAAACACCAAGATCCCGAACCGGGCAGACCATCTCCAAATTTGAAGCAGGCGCTCACGGTGTCCTCCGCAGTGTATAGACCGCCACGGTTGGAGCACAGCCCCTCGGCTTCGAGAATGGGCCCGAACATCTGCTGCAGAAGGTCTATCTGGTGAGGGGCCAGGTCGTAGAAGTAGCCGCCACCCGCTATGTCTGCCTGTACACGCCAGGGCAGGTTCGTGCGATTGTAGTCCAGGTCGCGGGGCGGTACGGCAAAGCGCACCTGCACGTTCATCACGCTGCCCACAGCCCCTTCCTTGACGAGTGAGAACACTTTCTGAAAGTAAGGCAGATAGCGTCGGTAGTATGCCACGAAGCAGGACACTCCCGTCTGGCGGCTGATGCGGTTGATGCGACAGCAGTCCTCGTAGTTGGAGGCCATGGGCTTCTCCACATACACGGCCTTGCCGGCCTTCATGGCCATGATGGCGAAGGTGGCGTGTGTAGAGGGGGGCGTGGCTATGTAGACGGCGTTGACCTCTGGGTCTAATACCAAGGAAGAAGGGTCCGTGTACCATCGTTTCACGCCGTGTCGCTCGGCGTAGGAGCGTGCTTTCTCCTCGCGTCGGCTCATAACTGCGACCACGCGTGAGCCTTCGACCATGTTGAAGGCTGGTCCGCTCTTTTTTTCTGTCACTTCACCGCAGCCGATGAAGCCCCAGTTCACTTGTGAGATGCCGTCCATAGTGTGTCTACAAATAGGTGTGTGCAATATCGTGTAGGGGTGGGGGCGAGGTGTTGTCGGCTGTCGCCTCTTAATCGTGCTTGTAAGGGGCGCGGGCTGCCTTCCTCGTGGCAAAGATACAGCAAGCCGAAGGCATACCGAGTGATTTTTATCAAGTTTTTTGCTGTAACCCATGCCCGGGCGCAGTGCGTGTGCTTTCCGTGTCACGGCTTGTCACATTCATGTAGGGTAGCCCCATGTCTTTGCTGCAGCTTACCCATCGCCTGATGAGTAGCGGGATTGTGGGGGCGAGTGGTCTCGTCTGTGGGCGTATGCTGACAGACATGCCGTGTACCCTACCCATCCTTTTCTCTGGTCCAAGGCGTATGTGTAAGATAGATGGCTGACAGCTGAATATGCTATAAGTAGAAAACAACCTACACATCTTACACTATTTCTACATCTGTCTGATAGTGAAATGTTTATCAGTGTAGCATTTGTATTCCTCACCTGCTATGAGCTGTGCATGGTTGTAAGGTTATGTAGGTGATTGTATAACGTCTGTGTGGTGTCTGTGTCTTTGTGTAGCAGCCGAGCAGCTATGAGATTGATGTAGACCCTTTTGGGTGAAGTCTTTGCCCCTCCATGTAAGCTCGAGTGTAGCATTTATGGCAGGTGCTCGACTTAAATGTTACATACGTAACTCACTGATAAACAGACGTAGTGTAAGATGTGTGTAAGGTGTGCAGGCAAATTCGATGAGTAAACTATGGTAGAGGCTGGCTCATCTCTCATCGTCCATCTTCCATTCTCCCCTCATCTCCATCTTACACTGTATAGTCTACTCCGACACGGGAAGGCATCTAAGAAAAACTGGAATGCTTCCCGTAAAAACTGCAAGCATTCTAATGAGCCCGATATGCATGGGTCGAAGAATGGTGTGGCCGCCGCGGCGGTGATGCTGATGTGGCAGAAAGACTGGGCCGCCCCTCGTCCGGTGCTCCTTCCTTCCGCTTGTGAAAGATGCCCCGACAAATAGGACAAAAATGTGGCTCGGCCCATGCCGCTTCCGGAAAACCTTTGTATATTTGCCCCCAAGAATATCTTGACTCTCGATGGAAGCATTGAAACATGAATGCGGCGTGGCCATGGTGAGGTTGCTGAAACCGCTATCTTATTACGCCAAGAAGTACGGCACCTGGATGTATGGGCTCAACAAGCTCTACCTGCTGATGGAGAAGCAGCATAACCGCGGACAGGAAGGTGCCGGCCTGGCTTGTGTCAAGATGGAGGCGACGCCCGGCGAGGAGTATATCTTCCGTGAAAGAGGGCTTGGGAGCACTGCTATCCAGCAGATATTTGCCAATGTGCAGAAACAATTTGCAGGTTATAGTCCCGAGCAGCTACATGACGCAGACTTTGCTGCACGTGTCTTGCCTTTCGCGGGGGAAATTTATATGGGCCACCTCCGGTACTCTACTACCGGGAAGAGTGGCCTTTCTTATGTGCATCCCTTCCTGCGGCGTAATAACTGGAGGGCCAGAAACCTCTGTATCTGTGCCAACTTCAACATGACCAACGTGCAGGAGATTTTTGACGAGATAGCTGTCAAGGGGCAGCACCCCCGCATGGTCTCTGACACATATATACTTCTAGAACAGTTAGGCCATCGTTTAGACCGGGAGAGCGAGCGCTGCTTCACTGAGGCCGCTCGGCTGGGATTGGAGAATAAGGACATCACCACTTATATCGAAGATCATATCAATCTCTCCAACGTGCTCCGGCGGTCGGCTCCCGTGTGGGATGGCGGTTATGTGCTCTGCGGTGTGACGGGGTCTGGAGAGAGCTTCGCCCTTCGCGATCCCTGGGGCATAAGACCGGCCTTCTGGTACAAGGACGACGAAGTGATGGTGGTGGCTTCTGAGCGCCCCGTCATTCAGACGACCCTTGATCTCGAGGCAGACGCAGTCAATGAACTCTTGCCCGGACAGGGGCTCTTCATGACCAAGCACGGAGACTTCCGCGTGGAACAGGTGCTGGAAGCCAAGAACTATGCGGCTTGCTCCTTTGAGCGCGTCTATTTCAGCCGAGGCTCAGACGTGGACATCTATCGCGAACGAAAGGAATTGGGCAAGACGCTTGTAAGCCCCATTCTAAAGGTGGTGAATTATGAGATTGACGACACGGTCCTGTCCTATATACCCAATACGGCCGAGGCAGCGTATTATGGCTTGCTGCAAGGCTTCGACGACTACTATAACCGACAGAAGATAGCCGAGATTGAGAAGCTGGGCGATGCCGTCACCTCCGAGAAACTGGCAACCATCCTTTCCCGTCACATTCGCGGCGAGAAGGTGGCCTGGAAAGATATTAAGATGCGCACCTTCATCACCGAAGGCAATGCACGCAACGACCTCGCAGCCCACGTCTACGACATCACCTATGGCTCTATACGAGCAGGAAAAGATAATCTCGTCATCATAGACGACAGCATCGTGCGTGGCACCACCCTCCGCGAAAGCATCATTCGCATCATGGACCGCCTCCACCCCAAGCGCATCGTGATCGTGAGTTCTTCGCCCCAGGTGCGTTACCCCGACTATTACGGCATCGACATGGCAAACATGGACGAGTTTATAGCCTTCCGTGCAGCCATAGCCCTCCATAAAGACAGAAATGTGACCGGACGTCTGGCCGATATATACGGACGCTGCAAGGCGCAAGTGGCCCTGCCCAAGGAGCAGGTGGTCAACTATGTCAGAGAGGTGTATGAACCTTTCACCGCAGAGGAAATATCGGATAAGATGGCCGAGATGCTGCGACCTGACGGAGTGACGACAGAGATACACCTCGTGTTCCAGAGCCTTGAGGGCCTTCGCAGGGCCTGCCCCCATAGCCCCGGCGATTGGTACTTCTCAGGCCATTACCCCACGCCCGGCGGTACCAAGAGAGTGAACCAGGCTTTTGTAGACTACTATGAGCGACATCTGATAGACCGTGTCTGAAAGCCGCAACCCGCCCCCCGCCAGCTCAGACCTCTGGCAGGTGTGGATGACACACCTCTCGCATATGTGCTGCTGATATCTTCGATTGATTACATTCATTACGACAATACATCCCTTAACCCTTTCTCCCTCCCCATATCACCATGCTTCGAAAAGTGACCTTAATCCTTGATAACGGCGACCGTTTCCACGGTTGGTCGTTCGGCTATGAAAGTCCTGTAGCCGGAGAGGTGGTGTTCAACACCGCCATGACAGGCTATGTAGAGAGCCTAACCGATCCCTCGTATGCAGGACAGCTGATGACACTCACTTATCCTCTTGTGGGCAATTACGGGGTGCCTCGTTTTAGCTTCTCGCCCAATGGGCTGGCAACCTTCATGGAGAGCGACCGCATATATGCCTCGGCCATTATAGTGAGTGACTATAGTGAGAAGTATTGCCACTGGAACGCCGTAGAGAGTCTCGGTGACTGGCTCAAGCGTGAAAAGGTGCCCGGTATCACGGGCATTGATACCCGTCAGCTTACCAAGGTGTTGCGCGAACACGGGGTAATGATGGGCAAGATTGTGTTTGACGATGAGCCCGATAATATACCCACGGCCGAGTATGCCGGCGTCAATTACGTGTCGCAGGTTTCCTGCAAGGACATCATCCGTTATCAGGAAGGGCAGGGCTTGAAGAAGGTGGTGCTCGTAGACTGCGGTGTGAAGCATCACATACTTCGCTGTCTGCTGAAACGCGGCGTGGAGGTTATCCGAGTGCCATGGAATTATGACTTCAACCAATTGGAATTCGATGGTCTCTTCTTAGCCAACGGTCCAGGCGACCCAGACACCTGTGTGGAGGCTGTCGCCCATATCCGTGAGTTCCTGAAAGACGAGGAAAACCGTCCCTGCATGGGCATCTGTATGGGTAACCAGCTCTTGGCCAAGGCGGCTGGGGCTTCTATCTATAAGCTCAAGTATGGCCATCGAAGCCACAATCAGCCGGTGCGCATGGTCGGCACAGAGCGTTGCTTCATCACCTCGCAAAATCATGGCTACGCCGTAGATTCTGCCACCCTTCCCCAGGGGTGGAACACCTACTTCGTCAATATGAATGATGGCTCCAATGAGGGCATTCGTCACGAGGCTAAGCCATGGTTCTCAGCGCAGTTCCACCCGGAAGCCTGCGGTGGACCGGTCGACACGGAGTTCCTCTTCGACGAGTTCGTAGGGCTGTTGAAGTAGTCGCTGACCCTACCTGCAATAAACACATCACTTCTCCCACACGATAATTACATCTCCATCCCCATGTCAGATATAAAGAAAGTCTTGTTGCTCGGTTCCGGTGCACTCAAAATTGGTGAAGCCGGTGAGTTTGACTATTCAGGTTCCCAGGCACTTAAAGCTCTTCGTGAGGAAGGTATAGAAACCATCCTCATCAACCCAAACATCGCCACCGTACAGACCTCGGAGGGGGTGGCCGACCACATCTACTTCCTGCCCGTTACGCCCTACTTTGTGGAACGGGTCATAGAGAAGGAACGCCCTCAGGGCATCATGCTTGCATTTGGCGGACAGACAGCCCTTAACTGCGGTGTGAGCCTCTACCGTGAGGGAGTGCTTGAAAAGTACGGGGTCAGCGTGCTCGGTACGCCGGTGCAGGCCATCATAGACACTGAAGACAGAGAACTCTTCGTAGAAAAACTCAACGAGATAGACGTCAAGACTATCAGCAGTGAGGCTTGCGAGAATGTGGAACAGGCCCGTGGCGCTGCAGCCCGGCTGGGCTATCCTGTCATACTGCGTGCAGCCTATGCGCTCGGCGGCCTGGGCTCCGGCTTCTGCGACAATGAAGAAGAGCTTAACCGGCTGGCTGAGAAGGCCTTCTCCTTCTCTCCCCAGGTGCTCGTGGAGAAAAGTCTCAAGGGATGGAAGGAAGTGGAGTATGAGGTGGTGCGTGACCGCTTTGATAACTGCATCACTGTCTGCAACATGGAGAACTTCGACCCCCTCGGCATCCACACCGGTGAGAGCATCGTGATAGCCCCTTCGCAGACCTTGACCAATGCAGAGTATCATAAACTGCGTGAGCTGGCTATACGTATAGTACGCCATGTGGGCATTGTGGGTGAGTGTAATGTACAATATGCGCTTGACCCGGAGAGTGAAGACTATCGTGTGATTGAGGTCAATGCTCGTCTCTCACGTTCTTCAGCCCTCGCCTCTAAAGCTACAGGCTACCCCTTGGCTTTTGTGGCTGCCAAGCTCGGACTGGGGTATGGCCTCTTTGACCTCAAAAACTCTGTGACGAAGACCACCTCTGCCTTCTTTGAACCGGCACTCGACTATGTGGTATGCAAGATACCTCGCTGGGATCTTGGTAAGTTCCGCGGCGTTGACCGTGAGCTGGGTTCCTCCATGAAATCTGTCGGCGAGGTGATGGCCATCGGACGTACCTTTGAAGAAGTCATTCAGAAGGGCCTCCGTATGATTGGGCAGGGTATGCATGGCTTCGTAGATAACAAGGAACTTAAAATAGACCATGTAGAAGAAGCCCTCAAAGAACCCACTGACAAACGCATCTTTGTCATAGCCAAGGCCCTTGCCGCAGGGTACAGCGTGGACCAAATTCATGAGCTGACCAAGATTGACAAATGGTTCCTGGAGAAACTATATAAGATACATAGTACCAACGAAGAGCTGAGGAGCTACTCTTCACTTCAAGAACTGCCGGCCGACTTGCTCCGTCGGGCGAAGGTAGAGGGATTTACTGACTTCCAGATTGCCCGTGCCCTCGGCATGGAGCAACAGATGGACATTGAGGAGGCCAGTATGAAGGTCAGGGCTCATCGCCGAGAGCTGGGCATCGTACCTGTTGTCAAGCAGATTGACACATTGGCGGCTGAGTATCCTGCGCAGACCAACTACCTCTATCTTACCTATAATGGAATAGCCCATGACGTGGTTTTTGAACAAGACCATAAGTCAGTCGTGGTACTTGGCAGCGGGGCATACCGTATTGGTTCCTCGGTAGAGTTTGACTGGTGTGGCGTGCAGGCTCTGCAGACCATACGTAAGGAAGGCTATCGTTCTATCATGATCAACTATAATCCGGAGACAGTTTCCACTGACTACGATATGTGTGACCGTCTCTACTTTGATGAGTTGACCTTCGAGAGGGTGATGGATATTCTTGACCTTGAGATACCTTATGGTGTAGTGGTCTCTACCGGTGGACAGATACCCAACAATCTCGCCCTGCGTCTTGACGCACAGAATATACCCTTGCTGGGCACTCAGGCTAAGGACATCGATCGTGCAGAAGACAGAGAGAAATTCTCAGCGATGCTCGGCCGCATTGGCGTAGACCAGCCGGAATGGAGTGCCCTCACCAGCATGGACGACATCCGGCATTTTATTGATAAGGTAGGCTTCCCCGTGCTTGTTCGACCCTCTTACGTGCTTTCGGGAGCAGCGATGAACGTATGCTCCAACGAAGATGAACTTCAGCGCTTCCTCCGTCTGGCTGCTAATGTGAGTAAGAAGCACCCCGTGGTGGTGAGCCGTTTCCTGCAGCATGCCAAGGAGGTTGAGATGGATGCTGTGGCCAAAGATGGAGAGATTATCGCCTATGCCATCAGCGAGCATATAGAGTTTGCCGGCGTACACTCAGGCGATGCCACCATCCAGTTCCCACCACAGAAACTCTATGTGGAGACTGCCCGCCGTATCAAGAAAATCTCCAAGAAGATTGCTAAGGAACTGCATATCTCCGGGCCTTTCAATATCCAGTTCCTGGCCCGTGAGAATGACATCAAGGTGATAGAATGTAACCTTCGTGCTTCGCGCTCCTTCCCCTTTGTGAGCAAGGTCTTGAAGATAAACCTTATCGAGTTAGCTACCCGTATCATGCTGAACCTCCCTGTTGAGCGTCCTGCGGGAAGCCTTTTCGACCTTGACTATGTGGGTATCAAGGCCTCACAGTTCTCCTTCAACCGCTTGCAGAAAGCCGACCCAGTACTGGGAGTAGATATGGCCTCAACCGGTGAAGTAGGCTGTCTCGGCGAAGATTCTCGCACGGCATTGCTGAAAGCCATGCTTTCCGTAGGCCATCGCATACCCAAGAAGAATATCCTTCTCTCCACCGGTAATGGCAAGCAAAAGGCAGAGATGCTTTATGCGGCCACCCTGCTACGTGATCATGGCTATCGGCTCTTTGCCACTCCCGGTACAAGTAGATACCTTACGGAGAATGGCATAGAGAATGAGCTGGTCTATTGGCCAAGCGAAGCCCCTCAGCAGCCGCAGGCGATAGATATGTTGCACAACCGTGAAATAGACATGGTGGTCAATGTGCCCAAGAACCTAAGCTCCGGGGAATTGACCAATGGATACAAGATACGCCGTGCAGCCATTGATCTCAATATTCCTCTTATCACCAATGCCCGCTTGGCGTCAGCCTTTATTTATGCGTTCTGCACGGTGAAGCCTGAGGACCTTGAAATCAAGAGCTGGCAGGAATTCTAACTCATCTCCCTGTTCTCCCCAATACGTGAGAGAAAAAGTGAGCACGGCCCGGCCAACTGTGGGGCTACTGTCACATACACTCTCTCCTTTCCGGCCACTACTAAGAGGCAGCTGCCTTTAACAACTTCTATTAGAGTAAGTGTTCGACGTAGTCTATCTTTTCCTCTGGGTAGTTAAAAGATGTCGCCCCATAGCTGGATTACATTCATATAATTGAGAACCCTTCTCAGTTAGTGTGATGCTTTTGCCTCGTAGTAGGGCTTCTTGGTCAAATCTTATTCTTGATATGAAAACTCGTATTTTAGTGAACGCGATATCTGCGAAGAAGCACGCAGGTGGAGGTTTTCAGATAGCTTATAACTTTGTGAAAGAAACTCTGCACCATGATGAGGTGGAGTGGTACTATCTGGCGTCTTCTGATATAGATGAACAGATTGGCGCGGAGTTTAAAGAATTGCGTGACAAACGATATTTCGTGTTCCCCACACAGCCTGATTTCCTTCATTCATATTGGAGGGTCCGAAAAGAGGTCTCTAAACTTGAACAGAAGATTAAGCCCGACTTAGTGTACTCTGTTATGGCACCCAGCTACTTCTGTTTCAAGAGTCTGGAGGTAATGCGTTATGCCAATCCTTGGGTTACACATCCTAATAAGTTTAGTATATCGAGACTTAGTCTGAAGCAGAGAATAAGGACATTCTTTTATTGTGCCTTGCAGCGATACCTTATGCGGAAAAGTCAGTTCTTTGAGACGGAAACGGAGACTGCCAAACTGGGTATCTTGCGAGTGACAGGTCTCCCTAATAGTCATGTCAAGGTGATTGGTAATGTGCTGCCAGCTGTGTATGTAGGCATGGATACCACACCCTTCCCACATGATGAGTGGATAAATGTGGCTTGTGTGGGAGTTCCCGTACCGCATAAGAATATTGATATAATCCCCCAGCTGCTTATAGAGCTCAAGAAGCTTAATATCAACAATGTACGTTTCCACACGACTATCCCCCAGGATAGCCCTATGATTGAAAAGGTAGTGGAGCGGGTAAAGCTTCTGGGCATGGGAGATAATCTTGTCAATCATGGGCGCATCTCTCAACAAGATTTAGGGATTATGTACCGCCATTGCCAGTTCTGCTTCTTGCCCACGCTTTTAGAAGTGTTCTCTGCAAGTACGGTTGAGGCAATGTATTTCCAATTGCCTGTAGTTGCCACACACTTTGATTTCAATACCGAGGTGATGGGTGACAGTTGCTTGTATTATGCACCCCAGAACGCTTCTGATGCTGCTCGCCAGTTCGCTAAGTTAATAAATGATCCCCAATTGTGTCAAGAATTGAAGCAACGTATGCAGCAACGTCTGCTTCAATATTCAGATTATGATGCTCACTTCAAGGAAGTTGCAACATTCTTAGAGGGTGTAGCCAAAGGTAAATGAGACAGACTGCTTCTGTTCAGACTTTCGTAGACGCATCTTACTTGTCACACTGATAGCTCTTCATGTAGTTACCTTATGGATTCTCTGTAGCATGTAATAATCTATGGCCATGAACTTCAAGCAGCAAATTCTCCAGATGCAGAAATATGGTGGGGTGCGCCTCATGGTTCAGTATGCACGTATGGGGCTGCTGGGTAGAATAGTGAAGGAAGTGGCTTGTACCCTTATTAAGCATCGTCCTCTGAAGAGAGTTTATTATGTGGTGAATGACATGGTTGCGCCACGCCTGCTTAAGAAGTATGAGGGCCTATTGGATGAACGTGCCCATACATACTTTCAGCAGGAGGCCGAGAATGGTAGCAGCTGCGAAGAGAAGAGAGTAATCTGGTTCTGCTGGTTACAAGGGGAGGAGCAGATGCCACCCATAGTCAGGGCGTGTTTCAACTCCCTGCACCACCATATTACCGATCGCAAGATATGCTTTGTGGATGGTAATAATTGGAGTGATTATGTCAATGTACCAGCTGAACTGGTTGAGAAATACCGGAAGGGGTATATGCCTGCAGCTCATTTCTCAGATATTCTGCGTCTCCAGTTGCTCATACGTTACGGAGGTACATGGATTGATGCTACCGTGTTATGTGCCGGCGCGTTTCCGGCTGCCTATCTGGATGCTGACCTGTTCTATTACCAATATCAAGGAGGTAAGGGACTTACAAATTGGTTCCTTACGTCTCGTCCTCGGCATCCGTTACTGATGGCTGTGCGTGATGGGTTGTATGCCTATTGGCATGAGTATGATGTGGTGGTCCATTACTTTATGTTTCATCTCTTTCTTAGTCATCTCCTGCGACGTTACCCTCTTATTTCTAAAGCTGTACCTTATGCCGAGGGTACTCATGCCCTTTCATTGGTGCATCACTGGCATCTTCCTTTTCATGCAGCCTCATGGGAGAAGGCGGTTGAGTGGATACCCTTCCACAAGCTCAACTGGAGGGTAAGTAAGAAGGTGGCTGCAGACTCACAGAATTATTATAATCACATTCTTCAGATGATGGGGGTTAGCTAAGAACGTTTTCTAAGCACACGCATTACCCCCCTATGGCTCTTAGTCTTTGTAGCCGTGGTATCGTGCGGTGATTAGAAGTCCATGCTTACTTTGAGGTTAAGCTGGCGGCCGGTCAGATAGTTGGGTATGGCATATTGTACTCCGCTGATATCTGTCATCCAGTAGTAGGAGTTGACGTTGTCTATGCCAAGAAGGTTGAAACAGTCAAGGCTGAGCCAGATGTTCTTGAACGCAGCCTTCCATCCTTTGCTGCGATCCCTGCCTTCTTGGCTTACAAGGCGGTAGCTCATTCCGAGGTCGACACGCTTGTAGGCTGGTGCCCTGAAGTTGTGATAGCCTCTTTCTGTGCGCGGTGCGCTAAAGGGGAGACCATCTGCAAAGGCTGCTTTGAGTGAAAAACGCCAGCGGGTAGTACCGGGAAAGTAGTCGGTAAAATAGAGCGAGACGTTATAGAGTTGGTCTGTGGGACGCGGAACCCATTTCCCGTTGGCTTTTTCTCTTGTCCTCATGAGAGAGAATGTGAGCCAGGAGTCAGTGCCGGGTACAAATTCACCATACAGCTTAAAATCTATACCGGTGGCATAGCCTCTTGTGGTATATTTGCTATCGTATATAACACGTAGGTTATCAACGGTATATGGTATTAAATTAGAGAGCAGCTTGTAATAGGCTTCTGTGGTGAAGCGGAAGGGGCGGTTAGCTAAACGGAAGGTGTAGTCGGTGCCGAGCACAAAATGTATGGAGCGTTGTGACTTCACATTCTTGTTAAGGCTGGCCACAGAGAGTCCTACGCTGTTGACGACGGTGTCTTTAAGCTCTTTATAGAAAGGCGACTGATAGTATAGACCGGTGGCAAACCTGAAGGTCCAATGGTCGGTGAAAGAGGGCATAATTCCCACGCTGACGCGAGGCGAGAAGAGGGTTTCTTTGTTCCATGTCCAATGGCTGATGCGAAGGCCATAGGTGATGTTCCAAAGGCCGGCTTCACTTTTGAGACGCCAGCTGTCTTGAGCAAAGAATGCGACACGGTTAGACGTGATACCTGTTTTGCAGCGCAAGCTGTAGAGCATACGCAGAGCCTGTGGGTCGTAGGGTAGGGAGTATCCCATGGAGTCGCGCATCTCCCATTCCTTCGCATTCTCCTTTGCAGCTTCATGTTTATAGTCAAAGCCTGCTTGTAAGGTATGCCCCGTTATCCTGGTGCGGAAGCGGAGCCCTATCTGTGCTACAGCTGCTGTGAGCCTGTTGCGAGCATGTTCCATGTAGGTGCCCACGCCGAGACGGTCCTGTTCTGTGGCTTCGTTGAGCCAATATTGTCCTTGTATGTCGTATGTCTCTTGCTCACTGGTGGAAAACACCGAGGACTGTAGAGCCAGGTAGGTCTCCGGCGTAAAATGGCGTGTGAGCGTAGCTGCACCATAATATGTGCGGAAGAAGTCCTTCTCTCTACCGTCAAAATACACTTTGAAGGTCTTTGGGTCATTGATGGTGCCAAACTGGGTCTCTCGCTCGTCAGGGTAGAAGTTGTAGTGGTTGTTGGAGATGTTGCCAAGCACGTCTACAGACCACCTCTGGTTCGGCCGCCATGACAGGAAGGCTTGGTAGTCGAGGAAGTTAGGTTTGTACTCTCCATCTGTATCCATTGTGCCTAAGAGATAGCGTGTAGTCTTATAGCGAACGGACGACATGAGGGAGAGGCGTTTATTCCCCCAACCTATATAGGCACCAGCCCCCATGAGTGAGGCTTGGGCGGTGGCTTCAAGGCGGTCCGGCCGCTTGTACGTGATATCTAATACAGAGGACATCTTGTCGCCGTATCTTGCTTCGAAGCCTCCGGAGGAGAAGGAGATGCTTTCCACCATGTCGGGGGTGATGATGGAGAGACCTTCTTGCTGGCCTGAGCGCACGAGGAAGGGACGATACACCTCTATCCCATTGAGGTAGACGCAGTTCTCGTCGAACGATCCGCCTCGTACATTATACTGCGAGGAGAGCTCGTTGTGGGTAGATACACCCGCCTGGGTAGCTATAATCTCCTCTACCGCGTTGCCCGTTGTGGAAGGAGTGAGCTTGGCATCGGGCATGGTGATGCGCTGGTTCATGTTGGTCTGTCCTCTTGCCCCCACCACCTCGGCTGTACCAAATGAGGCAGAGAGTGAGGGAAGGACGATGTCGAGACGCACGCTGTCGGCCGGATTCCTTAACAGGCGTTTCCTCGTTTCGTATCCTATCATTGAATAGGTGATGTAGACGCTGTCCCTTGATTCGCACCATACGGAGTACTTTCCACGTAAATCTGCCATGGTGATAACGCCCTGTCCCTTGACTTGAATGGAGGCAAGTTCTATGGGCGTGCCTTCTGTATCGGTTATCCTGCCGAAGATGCGTGTACGACGCGACTGTGCACCTACTGTAAGGGTCAGGCTCAGATACAGAACGAGAAGGAGGGGTCTTACAATATGTTGGGACAGGTGCTTCATATTATTAAATAACGGGGAGCCGCCCTATTTATTGTCTTCATCAGGACAAAAGGCTTGCTTCTACGGTGTGGGGGCATGTAACACCATAGTCTATAATACTTGCCATGGGGTGTAGAGATACAAGAAATGCGCAACCGAAGTGACGGTGCGCATTTATCTTGTGGGCAAAGATGGATTCGAACCACCGAAGGCGTAAGCCAGCAGATTTACAGTCTGCCCCATTTGGCCACTCTGGTATTTGCCCGGATGTCAGACAATGATGGTCTGACTATTATATCTGCTGCAAAGGTAGGAACTACTTTTGGTACTTCCAAGCAAGGGCAGCCATTTTTATTGCAGTGACAGCAAATTCTTTACCCTTATTCCCCAGCTTTCCTCCCGCACGTTCTGTCGCCTGCTCTTCAGAGTTGACGGTCAGCAGACCAAAGATGATAGGGGTATCACAGCGGGCATTCAGTTCAGCGATGCCTTGGGTAACGCCTTGGCAGATGTAATCAAAGTGGGGAGTGTCGCCTCTGATGACGCAGCCGATGACGATGATGGCATTCACATACTCAAACCGCTCCATCTGGCGGGCAGCATACACTAACTCAAAGCTGCCGGGTACATGGTTGATACTGATGTTCTGCTCACGTACGCCGTGGGTGGATAGTTCCTCCACAGCGCCTTGCAGGAGCTTGTCTGTGATGTGGTTATTCCACTCAGTCACGATGATGCCTACTCGCATTTCAGAGGCATCGGGTATGGGCTGACTTTGGCCTTTCAGGAAGCTGAAACTACTGGTTGACAAGGTACAGGTAATGTATAGAGAGGTGGATGTATCTTAGGGAAAGTCTGTGCCCAAGGTGATAAGCCAGACTACTTTGTGGTGCGCTCTATATACTTATCTATCATGGCGTCAAGCACTACACCATTCTGAGGCTGCTGTGAACAAAGAGGAGCTGCGGGATAGTCCTTCTTTATTTGCTGGTATATGGCCAAAGCCTCGTCAGTCTTGTTCTGGCTCTCAAGGATGAGGCCGGCCTGAAGCAGGTATTCAGAGGCGAGGGCAGGCACGTCGGTCAGTTTGGCAGCCTTCTTGAAGGCATCAACGGCCTCGTTGAGTTGCTTGTTGCCTGCGTAGCAGTTTGCTAATGCAGCAGTGGCTTGAGCTGAGACGGTCTGGTCGTTCTGCGCGTCAAACTCTTGAAGCTGAGCGATGGCTTCCTTCAACTTGCCCTGATGGTAATAGCAAAGGCCGGCTTCGTAGCGAGCGAGATTGCCGGCATCGGTACCGCTATACTTCTCGATGATTTTCAAGAGGCCGGCCACTTTGCCTTCGCCCTTGAGAGCCTTCTCGTAGTCTTGGTTGATAAGGAACTGCTGGGTAACCACGCCAAGGAGCTCCTGGGCCTTGTCTTCGCGAGGCTTGGAGTAGCCGTAGATGTAAGCTATCACGCCGCCCACTACGACTAACACGATTGCTGCACCGGCTATGAGGCGCTTCTTGTACTTCACGAAAAAGGCTTCGGACTGCTTGATGGCTTCATTTACATCTAAAGCCTCATGGTTCTTTTGGCTTGTCATATTGCTTGTAGATTTTGATTATCTAATGGATTTAGAGTAAGTGGCTTATACAAAGCGGCGCAAATGTACGATTTTTCGCTCAGTTAACAGGCAAATACTCCATATTTTTTGAAGATGGCGGCGTCGTAGCATGTTTTTTGGAGCTGTCTGTGCGTCAAAATTGCAGTCGGCGCTACCTTTGTAGTATCAATTCCCTCCTTTCTGATTATGCTCCTGAAGTCTCTCACCATAGCCGGTTATCGTAACCTTGAAGCGGTACGCTTAGATTGCTCGCCTTACATCAACTGCCTTGTTGGTGCCAATGGGATGGGCAAGTCTAATGTGCTGGATGCCATTTACTACCTGTCGTTCTGTCGGGGCTTTGTCTCGCCTCGCGATGCTGACAATCTCAACCACCGCAGCGACTACTTCTTCATTGAGGGTATCTACCTGGATGAGCATCAGTCACAGCATAGTGTGCTGTGCAATTATCGCAGGGGAGGACGTAAGCATCTAAAAACCAATGATAAGGAGACGAAGAGGCTCTCGCAGCATATAGGTAGGTTTCCGCTCGTCATCATTGCCCCTTCCAATGCCATGCTTATCACCGGAGGTAGCGAAGAGAGGCGTAACTTCATGGACACCACCATCACTCAGTATGACGCAACCTATCTGAATGCGTTAATGCGTTACGACCGTGGTCTCAAACAGCGCAATGCCCTGCTGAAACAGGAGACAGAGCCCGACCCCACTGTGATGGAAGTAGTGGAAGACATGATGAGCGACGCGGCTGACACTATCTGTGCGTCAAGACGGGCATTCTGCACAGGTTTCGTGCCATACTTTTCGCACGTCTATAATGAGCTCTCAGGTAAGGAAGACTCAGAGGCTACTTCCATTCACTACGTCAGTCATAGCGATCGAGGGAAGTTGAAGCCCTTGCTGCAAGAGTGGCGTGCCAAGGAACGCATAGTGGGCTACACCCTCCACGGTCCTCATCGCGACGACCTGGACTTCTGCCTTAATACATTCAAGGTCAGGCACGAAGCCTCACAGGGACAGCAGAAGACCTTCTTCATTGCACTCAAATTGGCACAGTATCTCTTCCTTCGCCACAGGGGGGAGCAGCGTGTGCCCATCCTTCTGCTTGACGATGTGTTTGATAAATTAGATACAGGTCGTGTGGCCCGCATCATCGAGTACATTGCCCATGGAGAGTTAGGGCAGACCTTTATCACAGACACCAGCCGTGAGCATCTCAACCAGATTTTGTCTACCACCTCACTACCGCACCGCTTTTTTATGGTAGAAGAGGGAGTGGTGAAGGCCATAGATACGCCCGCCTAAGTCCCTCATACCGGCCACCTCCACCCAATCTGCCCGTCATGGAACGTAGAAAAGCTGAAAATCTCTCCGATGTGATTTATCGTTTCCTCCGTCTCAACGGTCTTGAGACCCCACTGGCTCAACATCGTCTGATGGAGGCGTGGGAAGATGTGGCCGGACCGCTGGCCCACAAGCTCACACGCGAACTTTATATCAAAAATCAGACTCTTGTGGTCAGGCTAAGCAGTGCTGTTATGCGTAACGAGTTGAGCCTGAAACGGGCGGAATTGGTAAAGTCGCTCAATGAGAAAGCCGGTTCACAGGTTATAGTAGACATTCACTTCCGCTGATTGTGCGTAGCGGTCTCTTTCCTGTTCATGATGGTCTGCGTCGCTCAGACTATCGAGCAGATGCGCATGTGCGTATATCATAGAGGTTCGATAAATGGACTTCGCCGCCTCCTTAAAATAAGGGACTATTGGATGAATCCTGCGATGCAAATCTTCCCCAATATCCCACCATCTTAATCAAGCACCGATTGTGTGGTTAAGCCCGTGTAGAGATGCTTATATGTCATGTAGGAAAACTTAGATGTACATGTAGGAAAACTTAGATGTACATGTAGGAAAACTTAGATGTACATGTAGGAAA